>DASVHD010000008.1 GCA_036382775.1 bacterium
AGACGAGACCGGCTTCACGCACAAGGGCATCATCGTCTCCGAGAAAAAACCCAGCCGCTGCCCCGCCTGCGGTTCCACTGACATCAAGCAGGATGAGGATGTGCTTGACACATGGTTCTCGTCCTGGCTCTGGCCGTTTGCCACCCTGGGCTGGCCTGCCGAAACGGCTGACTTGAAGCGTTTTTATCCGACGCAGACGCTGGTTACCGCCTGGGATATCATTTACCTGTGGGTCGCGCGAATGATCATGGCCGGCATCGAATTCACCGGTCAGAAGCCGTTCAGCGACGTCGTGTTCCACACCATGGTCCGCGATGAAAAGGGACGAAAAATGTCAAAAAGCCTGGGCAATTCACCCGACCCCATGGACCTGGTGTCAAAGTACGGAGCGGACGCGCTCCGCCTGGGCATGATGCTCATCACGCCCCGGGAGCAGGACGTGCTCTTCTCCGAGAAATCGATCGATGTCGGCAGGAAATTCTGCAACAAACTATGGAACGCGTCCCGGCTCGTGTGGCTTAATGCGCAGGACAGCGGCACGGGCGGCCTGACGTCTTTGCAGGCAGAGGATCCCGGGAATGCGATCGATCAGTGGATATGCCAGGAATTCAACAATATGCTCAAGGACATCCAGCGGTTTTACCAGTCCTACGAGATCAATGCCATTGCCCGTAGACTCTATGACTTTATCTGGCACACCTACTGCGACTGGTACCTGGAATTCATAAAACTGCCGCCTTACAACAAGAACAATATGAGCGTCACTTTGACGCGGAAGATCCTCATCCTGCTGCACCCGTATATTCCGTTCATTACGGACGAACTTTTTTCACGGTTCGGCAAGGACCGCAGCATTCTGACCGAAAGGTGGCCAGAACCTTTCAAGTCAAGATCGAAAGATGATCATGACATCGATATCAGCGCTTTCATTGATTTTATCATGGCGGTCAGGAATATCAGGGGCATGTTCGCGATCAGTCCCAAAGAGAAACTCGATATCCACGTTGTTGCTTCCGACAATATGACCGCATTTTTACGCGATAACCAGCAGATCATACAAAAACTGGCCGGCATCGATATCCTGATGTTCGGCAGCGAACCTAAAGTTCCCGCCGCGGCGATCGTACTGCCCTCGCTTTTGTGCTACGTGATCCTCAAGGGGATCGACGTCACTAAAGAAAAAAAGAGATTGGAAAAAGAGATCGGTTTTCTGGCCGCCAAGATCGATGAGATCAAGTACCGCCTGAACAACCCGGAACACATGGACAAACTGAGCGATGAATTTAGACGGCTCGAACAGGACCGGCTTGAAACTTTCATCAACAAGCGAAACGGCATCCAGAATGCCATTAAAAGGTTATAGAACGGGATAAAAAAATGAAATATCTTGGATGGATCATTGCTATCATAACCATGATCTTTGCCGCCTACCTGTACCAGTCAAAGTACGTGCCTTTGAAAGCCAGTATCAGCAAATTGGAGCAAGAGATCGCCATGTGGGAGGATGTTTTAAAAGGAGAAAAAGGCCTTACCGGTGATCGCAATAGTTTTCCCGCTGAACGATTCTTTGATGACGACAAGCTGACCGCGTACGCAGAAGTGGAGATCATCCGGAGGTTCGACCCGCATTACAAGGGTATCGAAATTTTCATATCGGCACCGAATGCGTTGACCCGGATCAAGGATATCCTGCGCTTTTTAGACGAGCAGAAGATCGAATACCAGAGCATGTATTGCATTGCGATAATCGATTCGATCGAAAAATTCGAATACAAATACACTAAATAATAGAAGATGGGCTAGGGTTTGGAAACTGGAGATATAATAAAGACGAAGTCATATAAAATATTAATTTTCATGTTGATCGCAATGACCGGCATGGCTTTTGCCCAGAAAAAGTCGGCGAGCCTGGCAATGCTGCTCAGCGTCATCCCGGGCGGCGGGCAGTTCTACACCGAACACTACATAACGGGCTCGGTGATCGCCGGCGGTGAGATCGCGCTCGGCTATCTCGCATACAAATACCATACCGAGGCCAAGGAAGATTCTACTAAATACGCATCCCGGAATTCCATCCTTTGGTGGGGATTCTTTCTTTTCGGTTACTCGCTCGCTGATGCTTATGTCAGCGCCAAGATGTACGGGTTTGACGTACAGGCCGACATCAACAAGGTAAGTCTGCTTATTTACCGCCGATGGTAACGCTTGACGGCGACACCCTGACGATCGAATCCCTGGCCAATATCGCCCGTCGCGGTCTGCGGGTCAGGATCGATCCGAAAAAATGGAAGGGAGTATCCAGAGCTAAAGATTTCGTAAGCCATCACCAGCATAGCAAAAAAGCCCTGTACGGTATCAACACCGGTTTTGGCGCGCTGTCCCAGGTGAGGATCAATCGCCGGGACCTGACCGAACTCCAGCACAACATCCTGCTGAGCCATCACGCTGGAGTGGGCGCCCCGTTCGCCAAGGAGCTGGTGAGGGCTGCCATCGCACTGAGAATAAACACGCTTATCAAAGGGTACTCCGGCGTGTCCAGAAAACTCATCACGTCACTGACCGCGCTGCTCAACAAGGACATCATACCGCTAGTGCCGATGAAAGGCTCAGTGGGAGCATCAGGCGACCTCGCGCCAATGGCCGCGCTGGGGTTGGTTCTGGTAGGCAAAAGCAGCGTCTTTTATAAAGGCAGGCAGATGCCGTCATCAAAAGCTCTTCGACTGGCGGGCATGAAACCGCTGGTCCTGCAGCCAAAGGAAGGGCTTTCACTGATCAACGGAACGCAGTTTTCATGCGCGATCGCGGCCCTGGTCAACATTGAAGGCAGATTCCTGTGCGATACCGCCGATCTATGCGGTGCGTTGAGCCTTGACGCCCTGCGGAACAGCGTGACGCCGTTCGACCCCCGGCTCTTTACGGTGCGCCCCCAGCCGGGCGCGCAGCGGTCGGCACGGAACATCCGCAACCTGCTTAGGGGCAGCGAAATACTGCATTCCCATGCGCACTGTCCCAAGGTCCAGGATCCCTATTCCCTCAGATGCCTTGCCCAGGTGCACGGCGCAGTGCGCGATCTGTATGATAACACGAGAAAAACGATAACGATCGAGATGAATTCGGTCACCGACAATCCGATAATTTTCGCGGACCAGAATGCGGTTATCAGCGGCGGGAATTTCCACGGCGAATCAATAGCGTTCTCGTCCGACATGATGGCGATCGGGCTCGCCGAGCTCGCATCGATATCCGAACGCAGGATCTACCGGCTGCTTGATTCCAAACTGAGCGGACTTAATCCTTTTCTCACGAAAAAACCAGGTTTGAATTCGGGTTTCATGATGTCGCAGGTTACGGCTGCGGCGTTAGTCTCACAGAACAAGATCCTCTGCCACCCGGCATCAGTGGATTCGATCCCCACATCCGCCGGTCAGGAAGATCATGTCAGCATGTCAATGAATGCGGGGTTGAAAGCACTTGAGGTCCTGCAGAACACGCGCTATGTGCTGGCGATCGAACTCCTGTGCGCATGCCAGGCGATCGATCTGCTCAAACCGCTGAAAACTTCACCTGGTCTTGAAAGAATAAAGACCCGGGTCCGGCAGCTGGTCCCTTTCATCGAAACGGACCGGCCCTTGACTCCCCTTATTGAATCCCTGAAAAACCTGATCAGCAAACAGCAGTTGCGGCTCGATTAGTGCCGCGGCGTTTTTTTGACCTTCTCGATCGCCTTGATCAATTCGACCATGACCTGCGCCTGTAGTTGATCCTTGTTCAGATTGTACATGGTCATGATGTGGCCGACATCGGTCGTGACGTACATGGCCGGCAGATTATTGAGCGTCAGCGTCATGATATCCTGATAGCAGTTGTCGCATTTGCAGATGGTCTTGTCTTTAGTACATAATTTTTGGAACTCATCACGGACTATTTTCTCGATATAGTTTATGATCGGCTGTTCTTTCATTTCTTTTTCTCCTTGATTAACTGCAAAAATTCCTTTTCACTGATGGTCTTCACGCCCAGTTTCTGCGCTTTGTCGTATTTTGAACCCGGGTTTGAGCCGGCTACGACAAAATCGGTCTTCCTGGATACGGACGTTGACGGTTGCCCGCCCAGTTTCCTTACCAGCGCCTGGGCATCCTCCCGCGTCATGGCGGTCAATTCGCCGGTAAATATGAAGGTCTTGCCTTTCAGTATCGCTTCGCGCGCTGTCTGATCGCTTTTGAATTTCAAACCCCTGAGCCTCAGATTCTCGATGAGCTTTTTATTTCTCGCGTTGTGGAAATAATCCACGATCCCGGCCGCGATGACCGGACCGATACCCATGATGTTCGACAGCTGTTCCTCATCGGCCTTCATGATCTCGTCCACGGTCCTGAATCTGGTCACCAAGATCGACGAGGCGTTGATACCCACGTTGGGGATCCCCAAGGCATACAGCACGTTTGAGAAATCTTTTTCCTTGCTGTGCTCGATGGCCTCGACAAGGTTGCGCGCGCTCTTTTCGCCCATCCGCTCCACACCGGAAAGTGCCGTGGTGTCCAGTTTGCTGTAAATATCGTCAAAGTTGCTCAACAAACCGGCATCGACGAGTTTGCTGACCAGCATATAACCCAGCCCCTCTATGTCCATTGCCGGCCGCGACGCGAAATGCAGGATCGCGCCCTTGATCTGGGCCGGGCATGAAGCGTTGACGCACCGCCAATCGGCCTCGCCCGGCAGACGAAAGGATTTCTCAAGGCAGACCGGGCATTCGGCTGGAAATCGAAATTGTCTTTCCCCGCCGGTCCGGCGATCCTTGATCACACCCACGACCTTGGGAATGACCTCGCCGCCCTTTTCGATGATCACGTGGTCGCCAACCCTGATATCCTTCCGCTTGATCTCGTCCTCGTTGTGCAGGGTCGCCCGCGAGATCGTCGAACCGGATAACGGCACTGGTTCCAGGACCGCGACGGGCGTGATCCGTCCTGTCCTGCCGACCTGCAGGTGGATGTCGTTAAGCCTGGTGATCGCCTGGCGCGCCGGATATTTGTAAGCGATTGCCCAGCGCGGGCTTTTGATGGTGTACCCAAGCACGTCCCGGTCACGGAAATAATCCACCTTCACCACCAGGCCGTCTACTTCGAACTCAAGCCGGTCGCGCTTGTCCTCCCACTCCTTTACGTATTTAATTACGTCATCTATGGTCGCGCACACCTTCAGGCCGGGGACGATCTTGAACCCGATCGCGTGCAGTCTTTTCAGCACTTCGGAATGCCGCTGACACTTTGCACCGGGCGCGTTTACTATCGTATGAATGAAGATATCAAGCCCTCTTTTTGCGACTTCCCTGGGATCGAGCAATTTCAATGTTCCGGCCGCCGCGTTCCGGGGGTTGGCGAACCGCGGCTCGCCCATGCGCTCGTGTTCATCATTGATGCGCTCGAACGCCTTCTTTGGCAGATAGACTTCTCCCCTGACCTCGATCGTACCCAGATCCTTTTCATCGCCGAGGATCTGCATGGGTATCGACCTGATCGTCATCAGGTTCTGCGTGATGTCGTCGCCGCGAATGCCATCGCCACGGGTCGCGCCGAGCGCGAAAACGCCGTCTTTGTAGTGCAGTGACACGGCCACACCGTCGACCTTCAAGGTAGCTTCATAGGCGGTCGGCCGGCTCAGCAGTTTGGCCATCCGATCATCGAATTCCCTGAGTTCGTCCTCTGAATAGGTATTGTCCAGGCTCAGCATTTTGATTTTGTGCTCGACCGTTTTAAAACCGTTCAAAGGTTCGCCGCCAATCCGCCGGGTAGGCGAGTCCCGCGTGGCGAGCCGGGGGAACTTTTGCTCAAGATCCTGCAATTTTTTATATAGCTGGTCGTAGTCGTGATCCGTGATCACGGGGTCGTTGAGCACGTAGTAGCGGTAATTATGGTAATTAATATCCTTTTTCAGGCGCGCGATCTCTTTTTTTGCTTCCGATAGGGTCATGGTATTCTTTTATTTATCAATCAATTATATATAACTTTATTAACGAGTCAACCTGAACAACCATTGACCCCATTAGAAATCCACAGAGCTGCTAGTATTAATGCACAAGATCAGTGGTTTAGGGTTTGGAAGCGGGAATAGAAACAGGTTGTTTGTTTGGGGTGTTAGACCCAAACTACAACCCCAAAACCGTGAACCATTCTAATTTCCCAGCCCAAAACCTTTTAACCATCCGTTATGGGTTGACACTCCACTTGTTTTATATACAATTGAACAATGCCGAAACGAGTAGATTTCCTGGTTGTCGGCTCAGGGATTGCAGGACTTACCTTCGCGAGCAAGACTGCCCGGCACGGTTCAGTCATGCTGCTCACCAAAAAAAGAAAGGCTGATTCTAACACAAACTACGCGCAGGGCGGTATCGCGTCGGTATTTGGCAAGGACGATAGCATTGATCTTCACATCAAGGATACCATTACCGTAGGCGAAGGATTATCACATAAGAATGCCGTAGAGATCATGGCGCGTGAAGGACCTGTACTTGTCCAGGAGCTGTACGACATAGGCTGCCGGTTCTCGACTAAAAGCGACGGGTCGTTCGACCTGGGCCAGGAAGGCGGTCACTCGCGCCGGCGCATCGTCCATGCCAAAGATTTCACCGGTTATGAGATCGAGCGCGTGCTTCTGGAAGAAGCCAAGCGGCATGACATCGTCATCAGCGAGAACGATATCGTGTTGGATCTGATCATCCACCACGGTGAATGTATGGGCATTTATTTCTTTGACGCTAACACTCAGCGGATCGACAGGCTGCTGGCCAACGCTACGATCCTGGCGACGGGCGGCGTCGGTCAGGTTTTTCTGCACACAACCAATCCTCCGATCGCGACGGGCGATGGCATTGCTATGGCGTACCGCGCTGGAGCTGAGGTCAGTAACCTTGAATTCGTGCAGTTCCATCCGACCGCGGTCTACAACATCAAGATCGACGGACGATCGTTCCTGATATCCGAAGCGGTACGGGGCGAGGGCGGGATACTGAAAACAATCGCCGGCGAAGCTTTCATGAAAAAATACCACCCGCTCGGCAACCTTGCCCCCCGGGATATCGTCGCCCGTGCCTGCCTTATGGAAATGCATAAAACTGATTCCCCTTACGTACTGCTCGATGTGACGCCGCTGAAATCCGATTTCATCAAAAACCGGTTCCCCACCATATACGATACCTGTTACAAATGGGGTATCGATATCACCCGCGAACCGATCCCGGTCGTCCCCGCAGCTCACTATATGTGCGGCGGGATCAAGGTCAATACCTGGGCAGAAACCTCGATCCCCCGTCTTTTTGCACTGGGTGAATGCGCATGTACTGGCGTTCATGGCGCCAACCGCCTTGCTTCTAACTCCCTGCTTGAGGCGCTTGTTTTTGCATCAAGAGCAGCTCACCGGGTAAAAAAGATCACGGACCTGAACTCAAAAAGAGCCGTTGACATGAAAAGAGAGGCACGCACCGGTTCTGATTTCAAACTTGCGGTCAAGGACCTTATGAGCGCGTATGCTGGCGTCATGAGGTCTGAAACCGAACTGATAAAAGCTCAGGCAAGGATCAATGAATATCAGTCACAATTTGACGACGGGATCCATCTGATCAACGCGGAATCTAAAAATCTCGTAGAGATCGCTAACTTGATCATCAAGTGCTGTCTGTTGCGCAAGGAATCGCGGGGACTGCATTATATGCTCGAATATCAAGACAAGAACAATAAGTATCTGAAAGACACGGTGATATGCAAAGAAGAGAAGAAGAGATGAAGAGATGCGGGGATGAAAAAAATGGGGATCTGGGGATAAGCAGGGATGGGGATACGATTTTTTTCTGCGTATATCTGCGAATTTATCATTTATCTGCGCACTCTGCGCGGTAAAACGAGGAAAGGAGAATGGAACACGGAGAAATTGAGGTCCTGCTGGAAGTGGGTCAGACATATCTCTTGAACAAAGAATATGAACAGGCGATCTTCAAGTTCGCGGCGGCGTTGAAAATGAACCCGCATGACCCCGAAGTTTATTATTACCTGGGCCTTGCTTATGAAGGTGCCGGGAAACTTACCGAAGCAGTAGATATGTATGAAAAAACACTGGTGCTTGATGGCGCATTTTCCAACGCGGAGATCCGCCGGGATGAAATAAAGGCGAAATTGAGCAAACCGGCGCAACAAAAATAACAGGAGGTGTAGTACAAAATATAAACGTAGTCGGCGTCCGGGACTTGACACATAGGCATTAATGAGTATAATCGGGTGCAAATAAAATATGGAGAATTACTATACTATTCTCGGTGTTGCCAAGACGGCAACGCCGGGGGAGATCAAAACCACCTATCTGAAACTGGCTCGTAAATACCACCCTGACCGGTTCATAGACGAGAACGAAAAGAAAAAAGCCAACGAGGAATTCGCCAATATCACGGCGGCGTACCGCACTCTTTCCGATGACAAACTGAAGGCTGAATACGATAAAAGCCTGGAAACGGGCGTGAAACCACAGGACGAAGCGCACGAAACTCAGGCAAAGAACGCTTTTAGCCGGGCGATAGCGTTCTTAAAACAGAACGATCCCTGGCGCGCCGTCAACCTCCTTCGTATCGCCTGCCGGTACAACCCGCAGCCGATTTACCTGTCCTACCTCGGCCTTGCGCTTGTCTATACGAGGCAGTATAAGGTCGAAGGTTTCGAAAAACTGAAAGAAGCAGCAAAACAGATGATGTTCAACCCGACCGTCCACGTCAACATCGGTCTTGCCCATGAATTCCTCGGCGACAAAACAGAGGCACTCAAATCGTTTTACGAAACCCTGAACTGGGACCCGAAAAATGAAGCCGCCCAGAAGGGGATCGCGCGGCTGGAAGAAAAAAAGAGCGGCTTTTTCGGTAAATTTTTCGGTAGAAAATGAAAAAAACCGACAGCCTGACCTTGCTTGAGGAGCTCTGCGAAAAACTATCGATTACGGTGAAATATGACCGCTTCTTCGGCCGCGGTGGTTATTGTAAACTCAGGGAAAGACCGTTTTTCATCATCAATGACAGCCTTTCTAACGACGCCAAAGAGCAGATCTTTGTGAATGAACTCAGATCGCTCGACTTCAGCAATATTTACATTCCTCCGAAACTCAGGGAGCTGTTCGACCGTTAGCTGAAACCATATGGCAGTGCTGATCGCCGTCATCTTTTTGGGTCTGTTCTTTTGGCTCGGGAACCTGCATGTTCTCATCCTTGGCCGAGACTGGCCCTTGATCCTGATATTCCTGGGGCTTCTGCAATTCTTTGACTTCAGCCATAGGTCGGCCAAGCAGAAAATCCTGAATGACCTCGAGAAGGCTAGGATCACGCCGGTCGAAGCCGAAGAAAAACTCAAACAGCTGTAATAAACGAGCTGACTCCGGGATTTAAGCCGTCAGGCTTTTGTAAAACTCTTACGAGTTAACTCCATATCTTTGCAAGGCTAAAGCCCCGCTGCGCAGGATCATGACCTTGCCCTACTTTAATATCGTGCTTTGCGATTCCTGCAAGTGTAACGATCCTGCATATCCTGCATCTTCCACTTTTCATCCCTACATCTCTTCATCTCCGCATCTTTTCATCCCTGCTTCTCTTATTTCTCATCCCTGATCTCCCCGACCAACTCCTCGATCAGATCCTCCAGCGTAACAATACCGTTAACTGACCCGTCAGAACCCCGAACGATTGCCATGTGTTCACCCTTTTCTTTCATGGTCATGAAAACGGTCATGCACCTTTCGTCCGCTTTCACATAATACGGAGGCCGCGTTGCCGCCTTATCGGTATATATGTAATCCTTGATATTGAAGATCCCAATAATATCACCGGGCTTATCGCTGAATACGGGCCAGCGCGTGAACACGCGGTCGGGCTTCTCGGAGATCACGCTTTTTTCCTCGCCCTGTTTACACATATGCGCAGCATCCAGTGGTATCATGACATCGGAAATGACGCGGTGAGAGAAATTGAACAGCCGTGACGCCAGTTTGCTGGTCTCCTTTTCATATTCGGTCATGGCAAAGACTATGTCCGAATGGCGGATGATGTCGGTCCGTTTTTTTATACCCAGGATCAGTCCGATGCCACGGGCGATGGCTGAAAAAACGATGACCACCGGTGTCAGGACGAACTCAAGGGTATAAATGAGATCGCTCAGCATCACCAGTGCCGTCTCCGGGATCGTCAGGGCGATCGCTTTAGGAATATACTGACCGATCACGAGCGAGAACAGGGACAGAATAACGGTCGAAAGAATGACCCAATTACTACCCCAGCGGAAAATAAAGAATTGCGCGAAAAAAGTCGATGCCACTACCAGCAGTAGATCCTCGCATATCAGGATCGTTGAAAAAAACCGGTCCGGTTTATCAAGGAACTTGCGCGTTCTTGATGCCCAGTGCTTTTTTTCAAGAATTGCTCTGCCCAGGCGTGATCTTTCTATGCTCATGACCGCGGTCTCGGTCGCCGTGAACAACCCCTGCAGTATGATCAAAATGAAAGGAATGAAAAAAAGGATCATCGTTTTCTCACCACGACCTTGCGGATCGTGCGATTATGTATCTCGGAGACAGTGCATTCGTAATCATCGAAGATCACGGTGTCGTCTTCGCGGGGGAAGCGGCCCAGGGTCCTCAGGATCAAGGCCGCCAGACGCTCGCCCGTTTCGCCAAACGCGCGTGTTTTGAAAACTTGATTGACCTCGGACACGCTGATGTCGCCGTCGAACTGATAGACATCGGAAGCCACCTTCTGGTAGGGAATATCGGCGGCGCTGTCATACTCATCAACGATCTCGCCGAACAAAGTTTCCAGGATATCTTCCAGGGTAACGATCCCCATGTAATCGCCGAATTCATCGACGACTACCGCGAAATGAACGCCCTTTTTCCGGAATTCGAGCAGGACCGAATCCAGCGATTTCGTTTCCGGAACATAATATGGTTCGCGCGCCAGTTGGGATACGGGAAGGCTCTCGAGCGATGACCGGCCGAGCAGGTCCTTGGCGTATAGCACGCCGCAGACATCTCCTCTGTTATCGTGAACGACGACCCTTGAGTGCCTTGTTTTCCGGACGAGACGCAGGGCATCCGAGGCCTGGTCATCGATGCCGATGCCAATCACCCTGGTCCGGGGCGTCATGATCTCGCTTACTTTCCTTTTGCCGAACGTAAGGATCTGATATCCGATGCGCTCTTCGCTCTCATCGAGGAGACTGCTTTGCTTGGCTTCGTTCAGCATGAACCGGATCTCGCTCTCGGTAATGATGTTCTTTGGACGCTCCGCGGCTAAACGGCGGATCAGTGATTCGGAGAACCACAACACGGGCGTGAAAACCCTGGTGATGACTTTAATTACTCCGCTGAACCGAAGCGCGAGCAACTCCGCCCTGGAAAAGGCCAGCACCTTAGGGGTGATCTCGCCCCATATGAGCAGGATCGAAGTCATAAGCACGAACTCAATGATAAACGACAGCACTGTGTTGAGATGGTGCCGGTTCACAACCTGCACCAGGATAATGGCTGCCACCGATGATGCTCCTATGTTGACCAGCAAGTTTGACAGCAGCAACGAGGCCAGCGTTTTGCCGGGTTCTTTTTTGATCGCTTCCAGCTGCCTGGCGCCTTTTTTGTTTTCAAAGAGCAACGTTCTCACGCGGAAACGCGAAAGTGAAAAGATCGCGGTCTCCATGCCGGAAAAGAAAGCACTGGCACAAAGGAAAAGGATTATCAGCACAACTTGAATGGTCACCGAGCACCTCTTTTACAGATGACTTTGCCGATATATTCAAGGCATTTTCTGTTCATGCGGCGCTCGTCCGACTTTGTCAGATGGTCATGACCGGCGACATGAAGCAGGCCGTGCGCAATGTAATAGTACGCATCGGCTTGGTCCCGCGTCTGGTCTAGGGAAATGTATATTTCAACGAGGTGGTCGAATGTAAAGGCAATAACGTTGGTCGGACGGTTCTTATGGAAAAAAGTGCGGTTGAGAGAGCGCAGATAAGCGTCATCCGCCAGTACGATATTGACCTGGCTTGAGGCACAGCCCTCCTGGCCTGTGATCGACCGAACAAGCCGCGTAACCGCTTTCGAGCTGATCCGCGGCGATTTTTTTAGCCGGTATATTTTTACGTTCATTCAGGCGGTTGAGCAGCGGGCACCGCCTCTGTTTCCTGGTCTTGGTAAACGACGCGGGGATGAAATATGCCGTTAAGGATCGGCAAAAAAGCCGTCTTGACCAGTTCGAGCTCGTAGCGGTTGATCGGGCACTCGTCCAGCTGACCGTCGTTGAATTTTTTGTCGAAGCTGTCCCGGACGATCTTCTGGATCTTGGTCACCGAGATATTTTTTTCGCTGCGCGCCGCGGCTTCAACGCTGTCGGCAAGCATGACGATCGCGGCCTCCCGGGTCTTGGGTTTGGGACCAGGGTAGCGGAAATCGTCCTCCTTCACGCCGTCGGCAAGATGCATGGCCCTTTTGTAGAACAGCTCCACCAGGGTCGTGCCGTGGTGTTCGGCGATGATATCCATGAGCTTGCGGGGGAGGTTCATGGCTTTGGCCATGTCTATCCCTTCCTTAACGTGCGATACGATGACGAGCACGCTCATCTGGGGTTTGAGGTTATCATGGGGGTTCTTAGCGCCCAGCTGGTTCTCGATGAAATAATCGGCCTTTTTCATCTTGCCGATATCGTGATAATAAGCCCCGACCCTGGCCAGCACGGGATCCGCCCCAATCGAGGACGCGCCTGCTTCGGCAAGGTTGCCGACCACCACCGAGTGGTGGAACGTTCCGGGGCTGGTCAACGACATTTCCTTGAATATAGGCAGGTTCAGATTGCCCAGTTCCAACAGCGTCAGATCGGTCGTGAAATCGAATAGCCGTTCCAGAAAGGGCAGGAGAACGCCCACGGCGACGCTGCTGATGGCGCTGTTCATGAACCCCTCGCCGAGGTAAAGGAAGTTGACTCCCTTTTTATTGATATAAAGGTCGATGAAAAGGATGGTCAGGATATTAGCCAGGCCTATGTAGATCATCGGGCGATACAGCGAAAGCCGTGTACGTATGGTCTGGCTTGAAAAACAGGCGACCAGTCCGCTGATCAGAAGGTAGATCATGAATGGCAGCGAATTAAGGATCACCCCGAACACGGAAGCGAAGATCAGCGTGAAGAAGATGCCGGTATAGAAATTGAAGTACATGGCGAGGATGAAAACAAAACACGATATCGGCAGCAGATACAGCGCGTTCGCCTCGTACGCGATCTTGCCGATAACCAGGTATACCGCGAAGAGAAGCGCGATGAAATACAGACTCTTTTCCCGGAACATGGCCTGCTGTGTAAGCCCGCTGAAACGAAAGAGAATGAAGATCACGGCCAGCAGGAAGATGTTGCGGATGATGACCGTTTTCACGATATCCCACGTTCCCAGGGTTGTGTAAGTCATTTCCATCGCCTGCAGGGTTTCGAGCCCCTCTTTGGTCACGCGCTTGTGTTTTTCAATGATGATCTCGCCCTTGAGGATCTCCTTTTTAACGCGCGGGACGCTGCTGAAAACCTCATCGATCCTTTGCTGGGTCTTGGCCTGGTTGAAAATGACGTTGGGTGCAAGGAAAGAACCGACCAATTTCCGGTAAGAGCCGTTCCCCGTGCCCAGGACCAGATTTTCTGCTTCAGCGACCGTCGGGATCGCGTCGATCGATTCGACCGTTTCCTTATCGCCGGACGCGATCGTGATGATCCGGTAAGAGAAAGGTTTGTCATCGATCACCCATGGCGCATAGATCCGCGTAATATCGCCGCTCAACCGCTTGAGCACGGTCTTGTAACTCATCTTTATCATGTAAAGGACCAGATCGCGCGGCACGCCGTAAACGTTCTCGATCATCTGGGCCAGCGAATCGCGACTGGCGATGGTACTCAGCGAATCGATGCTGGAACCGATCGCGTCGATCTTCCGGTGGATGGATTTGACCAAGGTATTGTCAAGATTATAGACCGGCGGGATCCTTTTTTCGATGGCATCACGCTCTTCCAGTAATTCCTGCTCGCTCCGCGGAACGGAAAAATCGTACGGCGCGATGATATCATCCGGTGCGACATCGCCCTCTTTCAGGAACGTTTTGCGGTGGAAAATGGGCGGCATGAAGATCAGGTTATATAGCAGTATGGTGCCGAGGAAAATGATCAGTTTATGATGAACTCTTATTTTCATAGGCCCTGATAATGGATTGCACGAGATGATGCCTCACGACGTCCTGATCATTCAGGTAAATGAAACGAATGCCGCTGATCTGTTTTAAGAGATTCTGGATCTCGATCAATCCGGAATTCACTTCGGGCGGCAGGTCGACCTGGGTGATATCACCGGTAACCACAACTTTTGACCGCCAGCCCATACGGGTCAGGAACATCTTCATTTGCATACCCGTCGTATTCTGCGCCTCGTCGAGGATTATGAACGCGTCGTTCAATGTGCGGCCCCGCATATAAGCGAGCGGCGCGACTTCAATGACCTTCATTTCCAGGTATTTCCGCACTTTGTCATAGGGCAGGAAATCATTCAAGGCGTCATATAACGGTCGGAGATACGGGTCGACTTTCTCCTCGATCGCACCGGGCAGGAATCCCAGCGACTCCCCGGCTTCGACCGCCGGCCGGGTCAGGATGATCCTCTCGACCTTCTTGCACATCAAATAAGCGACAGCCTTAGCCACGCCGAGATATGTCTTGCCGGTCCCGGCCGGTCCGATGCTAATGACGATATCGTTCTCTTCGATCGCAACCAGATATTCTGCCTGTCCGGCACTCTTTGCCCTGACCAGACGTTTGGGCGTGACGACGGAACGGGCGTCATTTTCAGTTGCTCCCGGCGCCACGATCTCTGGGATCGCGGTGCCAGCTCCAATAGCGACGCCCTTTAACAGGTTCTGGATGTATCTCTTCGCTTCCCTGACCTTTTGCTGATCGCCTTTAATATATATGAAATCACCGCGCATGGTGACGGCAAGGTTGAACGTGGTCTGGAGCTTGCGTATCAGTTCATCCTCGAACCCGGCGACCAGCGTGGGGTCTAAACCGGCTATTGATATCGATGCTTTCATTGAGATGTCTGAAAATTAAAATAGGGAGGGGTTACTATGAACCCCTCCCCTAAGATATGTAATCTCTTATTCGTGCGGTATTACAAATTGCTGCTTGGGATAGATCATGTCAGCATCTTTGATCTTATCCTTATTGGCTTCGTACACTTCCGGCCATTTCTTGGCGTCTGAATATATCGACAAGTATGAGGCGATAAGCCACATGCAATCTCCGGGCGCTACTGTATACACGTCCAGAGTCGGAATAAGCAAGATCCAGTTTGGATATATAATGTTCGGATTTTTGATCAGGCCCTTG
Source organism: bacterium (assembly GCA_036382775.1). NCBI lineage: Bacteria > bacterium. The sequence goes on from DASVHD010000008.1 coordinate 15,431, forward strand.
TTCGCTTCGTATATCATGGGCCATTTTTTTCCGTCATTATAGACTTTCTGCATGCTGGAAATCTTGGAAAGCCAGTCGCCATCGACAACCTTATAACGTCCATACTGGCATTTCTTCCAGGTTTCCTTCAGCTCGGCCAGTTTGGTCTCGAGTTCGCTGCGTTTCGTCTCGAGCGCCGCAATGTCAGATTTCAGCGTTGCGATCTCGGACTCCAGGCTTGAGATCTTCGCTTCAGCCTGGGCAAGTTTATCTTTCACGCTCAGAAGCTCGGCCTGCGCCTGTTCTTCGGTGATCTTTTCCTGAGCCAACGCGAGGACCGGTGCCAGCAAGAACAAGACAAATACTATTGATATAAGTTTCTTCATCTCATCCCCCTTATTTCAGCTTCTTACAGCGCGAATCGATCTTGGATTGCAGGGCGTCGATCTCGGCGGTCATGTCTGCGATGTTCTTTTCCAGTTGTGCTTTTTGAGCTTCTAAACCTGCCTTTTCGCTCTCCAGGTCAGTGATTCTCGCCTCAGCGGCTGATAATGCGGCCCGGGCTTCGTTCAAGGCATCCATCGTCTCCTTCTTTGCCCACTTGGGGCCGCAGGCAACAAAAATAATTGCCAGCAGGAGTAGCGCGATGAGCTTTTTCATAATGCCACCTCCTTAAATTTCAATATCATTGTCAATCATAACCAAAATCCTATCAATGTCAATAGCGTTGTTCTCTTTCTTGATTTTACCGGCCATATGGGTATAATATAATGATAGAAAAACAATAATAAGAACTTAATGGAAGACAAAGAAACCAAAAACCCTAAAGAAGCCAAAGAAGCCAAACAAAGAATTTTCGATACCGCGGTGTCCCTTTTTGCGTTGAAGGGCTATCACGGCGTGGGCACACGGGAGATCGCAAAAAGTGCCCGCGTAAATATCGCCATGATACACTATTATTTCGAAGGCAAACTGGGGATCCTGAAAACGATCGTCAATGAATGCCACGAAAAGTATCTCCAGATGCTCACCGGTATCGCGCCGCCAGATAGTCCGGTCGAAGAGCATGTCCGTAAACTTGTGCATGGTATCGTAGAATTTTTCAGGGAAAACACGGCATTGTCACTGGTCGGATTCGCGACCAATCCGATCGATGATCCGGAAGTCATCGCTTTGCGTACTGAATGGTACGAGCGGATCGGACAGGCCATGAAACCTTTCTATGATAAGCTGGGAGCCAACACTGCTGACACAATCCAAATGTCACTCATCAGGAGACCACTGATCTTCACCGTAATGAATCTCTTTGAATCTATATATGCCAAAGAACAGGCTCCCGGATATAAATCATTTATCAAAGAAGTAGATGATAATCTGTACAACAGGTTTGCAGATAGCCTGACTAACCTCTATTTATATGGTTACAAGGGTGTTATTAATAAAGAAAAACCTACCTAGAATTAAAAATAACTGCTTAAAAAAGAAGAAAGTACAAATAAATATTCTGAAATATAATAACTTTTTTAAATAATCAATATTAACATGCATTTTACCCCTTGACAAATCCGAAAATGTGATTATAATATAATCGAACGATTGTACTTAACAAACGAACGACTAGCACAATCGTACGTTTAATAATAATCAAGGAAAGGAGTTTAAAATGGAAAAAGGTGCGCCAAAGAAAGAAACAAAGCAGAAGATATTTCAAACTGCTATACATCTATTTGCCAGACGTGGCTATGACGCTGTAGGCATTCGAGAAATCGCCAAGACTGCTGGAGTCCAGATCTCAATGATCAATTACTATTTCGAAGGCAAAGTCGGGATCCTGCGCGAGATCGTGAACGAAACGTACCGAATGTACTTTGAGACGATACTAAGCATTGGTGATGAAAGCGTGGCATTGGAGCAAAGGATGAAAACCCTGGTGAAGAATATGGTCGATTTCTTCAGGTTCAACACCGAACTGACGATCGTCGGCATCAGCGCCATGCCGCTCGATATCCCGGAGATCGCCGACCTCAGAATAAAATGGGTGACAGAAAATCGCGCCTCGCTGAACCGGTTGTTCTCGGAAATGGGATTGGATATCAAGGACGATATCAAGATGTCAGTTGTGCGCAGCTTCCTCACGAATGTCATTTTCGGGCACTTTGAGGGAAAATACTCCTGGGACTTAATAATCAATGCTCCGGCGAAACCCAAACTTCTGCCAAAATTAGAGGAAATTAACGCGGGATGCCGTGTATCCGAAGACGATTTCTACCGCCAATACGCTGACACTCTGGCAACATTTTATATCAATGGGATAAAAAGCATCGCTGCCCAAGATAATAAATAACGAGGAGAAAAACATGATGATAATTTTATTATGCACCATATTGCAGGCGGCTCCGGTCGATGTCGCTCTCAACGAGGATAGCTACCCGTTCGTCGGTATGCTGCCTGAGCTGGTCGTTACAGCAAGCCGCATGGTGAATGCCGAACCCGACACATTGGATTGGCTGCCTTTGTTGACCGTTTATGGCAACCGGCTCGAATACGATGGCAACGACCCAAATGTCATCCAGTATGAACGGGAGCGTAAAAACTATTCCCTGGCTGCACGGTTCGTCGCGCGCCACGCCGGGTATATACTGCTTGCCGTATTCGCGATCACCTGGATCATGATCCTTATCTCACGGATCAGCGCCACACATCCGACGAGCCATATGGAGCATCGGGTCCAGACAATACCCCTCCATATGTTAGCGCAAAACACTCAAGCGCTGAAATTACAGGCCCAGAAAAAAAATCTTCACAGATATCCTAAATATAAATAATAAAAAGTGGAGTTCACCTTGTACCGGCTGCCTATTAATAAATCCCGGCATGGCTGTGATTATGGATGTGATAATATTTTGAGCCAAACGATCATTAATGGATATGCGATCCATACACGTGAAACGATCGTATCGTAAGGCAAAAAGGAGGATAAAATGTTGTTACTCATGGCTCTGATATTTACCGCAAACGAGAAAGCGATAGAAGCTCGCACTCTGACTGGTCCCGCCCCCCAGATCGACGGCGTCATCGAGGATATCTGGCTGCAGGCAGATTCGGCGTACGATTTTGTCCAGTTTGTCCCGTATGAAAAGACCGAACCGACAGAACGGACTATCGTTTATGTATTGCAGGACGATAAGAACCTTTATGTCGCTTTCAAGTGCCACGCGGAAAAAAATCCGCCGGTCGCTTGCCTGACCCGCGATGAGGATTATGTGGCTATCTCCGTCGATCCAAATGGTGCGAAAACAACCGGTTACTTTTTCCTTATATACGCCAGCGAGCTATACTGGGACGGGTGGATCCTTGACGGCGGCACTCAACAGGACCTGACCTGGGAAGGGATCTGGTACCATGATGTCAAAATGCACCCTGACCGGCTGGAATTCGAGATGAAGATACCTTTCAATACGATACGGTATAATAAAGATCTCAACGAGTGGGGCGTTCAGTTCCTCAGACATATCGCAGTAACCAACGAAAACGACCTCTGGACCGAAACCGCCCAGTCGACCGGGGATCTAATGACTAACTGGGGCACTTTGAAAAATATCAGCCCAAAATCATCCGGGTATTATTTCGAATTTTTCCCTGAAGGTTTCGTGCGCTATGATAAATTCGAAAACGACAGCGGCGGTTACGACACAAAAATAAAACCACGTCCCAGCTTTAATTTCAAGTGGGACATCACCCCCCAGACGTCCATAAATGCCACCACGTTCCCCGATTTTGCCCAGATCGAATCCGACCCCTACACTCTCAACCTCTCCCGCTACCCGACGTATCTGCAGGAACGCAGGCCATTCTTCATCGAAGGAACCGATATCTTCCGCCTTTCCAGCCTTGAAAACGGACCTTTTACACCGTTGGAAATCTTCTACACCCGGCGGATCGGCAAGCTCGCTGACGGCGACGCCGTACCGATCATCGGCGGCGTCAAGCTGACGACCATGGCATCTAAATGGAGCGGCGGACTCCTTGGCGCCCATACGGGCGAATACACTAATGAGGTGTACGGTCTGGATGAACCAGCCCGCTGGTTCGGCGTCTTGAGAACAAAATACCAGTTGATGCCGTCTTCCGACATGGGCATCCTTTTAAGTTCATCGTTCGTCGACACTGCCAATTACAATTACGCACTGGGAGCTGATGCAACGTATCGAAATGGACGCAATCAACTTCTCGTACAAGGCGCGTTCAGCGATTATGGTTCTAAAAAAGGATGGGCCGTTACATCGGCTTTCAGCGGCCATTTGGGCATACTGAGTACCAATATCGCGATGGATGCCATTGACGACAGTTTCGACGTCCGGGATATCGGCTTTGTGCCGTGGGTCGGCCAGAAAAGGGTCATTGCATTATGCGGACCACAATTCAATTTCCGCCAGGGCTTTGTGCGCACAACTACCGTTCAGCCGGGCTTTTTCCTGTGGCGATCGCCCGGCAGCTCAGACTGGTCAAAAGGCGTACTGCTGTCGAACAGCATCGGCCTGCGCAATATGTGGGGCACTTACTGGGAACTTGATGCGGCTGACGGCTACGAAGCCGATACCAACTTCTTTTACCGCAGCGCGAACTTCAATTTCTGGGGCAACCTGCGGGGGAACAACGTGAACGGCGGCGTTTACTACGAATACACGATGAACTACGCGCGCGGGTTCCTCGCTTATCAGGGCTCGAACTGGCTGACCGCGAGTTATTCCATCCTGCCCCCCTGGAGCATCACGATGACCGTCAATACATGGCTTGAATGGGACCCGGACAATCATGTGATCGCGCTCTGGCCCATGCTCAGGCCGAGAACTGATATCCGCCTGTCCCCTACCATGACGCTGACCATACTTGACCAGCTCGTCATGTATGCCCCGGAAGCGGATTTCGATTCCCTGGAATACGTCAGCAACCGCTGGGGTCTCATTTATTCATGGAACTTCAGCCCCAAGTCATGGTTATACATTGCGGTCAACGATTACCGCTCCGAGGATATCGACCGGTCACTGGCGCTCCGTTACCAGATCGCGGCGATCAAGGTGAAGTATTTGATATATTTTTAGCTTCTTAGCAGCGCGTCGGTCTCACATGCGAAATCGGCCGCTGAGGCGTAGCCGAAGCGCTGCCGATTTCAGCATCCCGTATTGTCGCAGACTAATACGGGATTTCCTTTAAAAAAATAATCACTGGTTTTCCGTTTCACCATCTCCCCCTCGGGGTCATTGCGAGGAATCCCGCATCATTGATTTTTTACAGTGAGAAAGCGGGAGACGAAGCAATCTCATCTTTCTATAATGACAAGTCAAAAGTTTACAAAAATCTCAACATTGCTTAATAGTATAAAATAACTATTGAAATATCGGAAGAAATAATGTGTAAAAGTTTACAATTAATGGCAGCTGCCTTTTTTCCTACGATCAAATCGGCGTCCAATAAAGATGGACGCTCAGCTATCTGGAACTGCCGCGACCAGAATGGCACGCGCGTAATCCCCGGCATTTATTTTTACAGGGTGCTTTCGGATAAGGGATCTGTCACCGGCAAGGTCATAGTTCGGTGAAATAACCGCCTTACCGATATTTTCACCATCAGCGCCGGGTCTCTAAAGCGTTGACATTTATTCTTTTCTGGTTATCATAACGTATGTCGGTTTATGCGGTCCTGGTCGCAGCCGGCCAGGGAAAGCGGTTCAAAGCGAAAAAGCAGTTCGTTCTAATTGACCGTAAGCCCTTATTAACATGCAGCCTGGATGTTTTTGAAAAAAACAACCACATAAAGTCCGTAATCATCGTGGTTCAGGAAAATGACATTGCCCGGACCCGGGATATCGTTAGACGTTTCAAATATTCAAAAGTCCATGCCATCGTACCCGGCGGGAAAAGGCGTCAGGATTCGGTCCGTAACGGCATCATGGCGATTTATCTCAGCGCCAATACCGATACGACCACCGCCGATATCGCCGTGGTACATGACGCCGTGCGTCCGCTGATATCGAACGCCCTCATAAACCAGGGCATTGCTCTTTGCCGGAAATACCATTGCGTCACACCTGGTGTACCGGTGCGCGATACAATAAAATACGCCCGTACCGGCAGGGTCATCAAGACGATGCCGCGCGAAAATCTTTTCCAGATACAAACGCCGCAGTTCTTCGACCTGGCGCTTTTAAGGACCGCCTACAACGCGGTGAAGTTCTCCGATGAGTTCACGGACGAGGCATCGATCATCGAAGCCTATGGAGCACCTGTGTACGTCATGCCAGGCAGCCGCACTAATATCAAGGTGACCGACCGCGCTGATCTGGACATGGTTCGCCGTCTTATAACATCGCGATGAAAAAAATAATTGTCCTGGGTTCCACCGGTTCTATCGGCAGGAATACGCTAAAGGTCGTTTCCGGCCTGAAGGGTTATAAGATCGTGGGCATTGCCGCGCATACAGATCATGCGGCCTTGCTAAAACAAGCGGCTTCGGTCAAACCCCGGGCGATCGCGCTCATTGCAGGTGACCGTCATTACAAGGAAATCAAGTCATCGGTCAAAAATATGAAATTTTTCTGCGGCGAGGAAGGGATCAAAGATATGATCCGGGCACTCGACGCGGATATATTGGTCGCCGCGTTCGCGAGCGCCGTGGGGATCGACGGCATCTTGCACGCGATTGAGAAAAAAATGAAGCTGTGCCTGGCGACCAAGGAATTGCTCGTGACCTACGGCGAGATCATTATGCGCCAGATCAAGAAGAGCCGGACCGCGATCAGCCCCATCGACAGCGAACATTCGGCGGTATCACAATGCCTGGAAGGAAGAAAGCCTTCTGAAGTACTCGCAATTATCCTGACCGCATCGGGCGGCCCCTTCCTTGATCGGTCCATAAAGAACGTCGTAAAAGCCGACGTGCTTAACCATCCGGTGTGGAAGATGGGAGCGAAAATAACCGTGGATTCGGCAACCATGATGAACAAAGGCCTGGAAATAATCGAAGCCCGCCATCTATTCGGCATCCCGGCTGATAAGATCAAGGTCGCGATCCATCCCGAGGCGCTGTGCCACTCGCTGGTTCAGTTCATCGACGGCAGCATGCTCTGCCAGGTCTCAAGTCCGGACATGAAACTCCCCATCCAGTACGCGCTCACTGCGCCGGCGCGATGGCCATGCCCGGTGAAATACCTCGATATCCGGAAGGTAAAGGCACTTCATTTTAGGATGCCGGACAAAAGAAAATTCCGTTGCCTTGGTCTTGCCTATGAAGCCCTGCGCATCGGCAAAAGCATGCCCGCCGTGCTTAACGGCGCCAATGCCGCGGCGGTTCGGTCGTTTCTCGAAGGCCGTTTAAAATTCGATATGATCCCATCGGTCATAGAAACAGTCATGGGAAACCATCAGCCCCGCGCCGGCGGGATAAAGGAATATCGTGATGCTGAAAAATGGGCTTTTCACGCGGCATACAGGAGGTCTGGTCAATGCTGATAACGATCATCGCGTTTCTATTTGTCCTTGCCTTTTCGATCACTATCCATGAATTCGGTCATTTCATCGCCGCCAAGATATGCGGCATACCGGTTGAGAAATTTTCCATCGGATTCGGCCCGCCGTTGATCAGAATTAAGATCGGCGAAACCGATTTCCGCATCGCCTATTTCCCCCTTGGTGGTTATGTCAAAATGGCGGGAGATGATGAAGGCGAGCTTCCCGGCTTTGGGAAACAGCTGCCAGTACAGCAAAAGACTGAATTGCCCTCCCCCGCTGACAAGGACAGCCTCGCATACAAGGATGCTACTGAAGCTGCTGACGCCATTCTAAAACAAGATGCTTTGCCGGCAGCTGGTCCAAAGCAGGCCGGATTCTACGACGCGCCGATCTATAAAAGGATCCTGGTCGTATTCAGCGGGCCGTTGTTCAACATCCTGTCGGCCGCGATTATTTTTATATTTGTGCTTATCGTTTATGGCGTGCTGGTCAATCCCTACATGAGGCTGCAAGTAGAACCGGAAAGTTATGCATCAAGGATGGGCTTTATTGACGGTGATTCAGTGATCTCGGTGGATGGTGCACCCATGGCATCTTGGGACGATGTTATCAACGCGGTCGAGGTGCGCAAGAACAAAGAAGTCAATTTTGAACTCTTCCGTGGGGGAACGCCGGTGGAAAACAGGATAATAATTGACCCTGATTCATTCGACCTGCGGCCGCGTGTGCCTCCAACGCTTGGTTTCGTGAAACGGGATGGACCAGCTGACAAGGCCGGCATGAAAACCGGCGATATCGTTATCAGCATCAACAACCAGCCGGTCAGAACCTGGGACGAAATGGTGGAAAGGATCCGACCTGCCAAGAATGTCACCATGAACTTCGAGTGGACGCATGGTGCCGAACATAAAACCGCCAGCATTACGCCCCTGCCTTTCTATGATCCGCTGGCCAATGATACCGTCGGCCAGATCGGTGCGCTGATGCCTCTGAGCCGCCGGCATATCGCCGCACCGTACGCAGTGCTTATGGGTTGCCAGAGAAGCGGTGAGCTGCTCTGGCTAACTTTGCGGACACTGTGGCAGCTGATCATTGGCAAGATTTCGCGCCGGGCGCTGGGCGGCCCCATCGCTATATTTAAATTAAGCGGTGAATCAGCACGCTGGGGTTTTGAGAACCTGCTCAGCCTTATCGGCATCATTTCGATCAACCTGGGCCTGGTGAACCTGTTCCCGCTGCCGGCCTTTGATGGCGGTCATATCATAATGGGCATCGTGGAAGCGCTGCGCAAAAAAAGATTTTCGCAAAAGACAAGGCTGGTTATACAGCAGATCGGCTACGCGATCATCCTGCTGATCATTGTCTATGTCACCTTCAATGACATTACCAGATAATATAATCGCGAATAAAACGAATGACTCCACGCATCACGCAAACACAATTCGCACAATTCGCTGTCATTCGCGACATCCGTTAGTATGAAAATCCTGTTTTACTACCCTGTTGCCCAACCCAAGAGGTTTGCTCTGCCGGAAGCGATAAAAGGCAATGATTTTTTTCGCCGGCCATGCTATGACGCTCTAAGGCTCGCCAGCGTCGCAAAGGAACACCACGAGTTTTATTATTATGATGAACGCATTGAAGAAAAACCGCAGTTCGAACCTGATATCGTGGTGACCAACGTACCGCTTTATCTGAACCGATACGTGAGCTCAATGCTGGACAAGAACTGGTCCGGTGGCGGCGACAGCGGCGCCAGAAATAAACCGATAACTATCAGTTACGGACTATACCCTACCCTGTTTCCAAAACAAACAAACGACTTTTCTAAAATCGCGGTCCGCGGTGATATCGTATCTGCTTTTGAAACCATCATCAAAGATATAGAGAAAAAGCAGGTCAAACCCTGCTATGAATCTGAAACCCCGGTTCATTTCGATACGTGCCGCAGCCTTGAGGATAAGTATGGTTTTTCCACCTTCATGTCCCAGCTTCGCACTACTTATGGCTGTTACTGCAAACCGCCATTTGACGACTATTGCCCTGAAATGGCGATGTATCGCAACCATCAACAATGGAAAATCGAGCACATCATACGAGAAGTCGCCCGGATAAGACGAAAAGCAATTTTCATTCTTGATGATGATTTTTTGATCGATATCAACTTCGCCATGACCATTTTGTCCAGGACCTGGCGCTACAAAAAAATGTGGGTTATCCAGACTTCCGGCGATCTGTATAATAATCGGCAAATTCTGCCTGATCTGCGCGAATGCGGGGTAAGGATCATTTACCTGAAACCTGACTGGCTGGGCGCCGACCTCGTAAAAAATATCCAATCAAAGGATTTCGGACGGCAAAAAAGTCATGAAATCCACATGATACACAGCAACAGAATGATTGCCTGCTGCCGCATCAGACTGGGATACGAAGGCGAAACCGAATCATTCTACAAACAGCTGACACGATTTCTCAATGGCATAAAAGTCGATCTCATCGAAGTTGAAGCTCAAACTCCACTTCCCGGCACACCATCATTCATGGCGCTCGAAAAACAGGGTTTGATCGCCCGCGATCTGTCGATGTTCGACCGCTGGATGCCGGTTGTGAAAGTAGGCCAGGTAAAACCGCAGGATTTATACACCTGGATGGAACTACTCCGCGACCGGTTCTATTCCTGGGATTCGATAATCCGGCGCAACCTTTGGGTCTCACAGAAACTTGGTCTTTATAATACCGTGTTTTTCTATCTCATCCCCAACTTATCATACCGTGACAATTTTCTGGAAAAGGTCGGATATCCGCCATGACGAGAAGATGCAGGGATGAAAAGATGCAGAGAAGCAAAGAAATGGAATTAACCCGTAAGAGTTTTTAAAAGACAGGAGGTTAAGTGATATCAACGGTTATAATGACATTGTACGTAGTCTGTATCAGTCCGCCCAGCCCGTTCTATGACGCGAATTTTACATCTCTTGCGCATGGTTCAGCCAGTGTTTTTGCCAACCCGGCCGGTATTGGGTTGCAATCAGGTCCCGAATTTATGGGTGAATTTCATATCGACACGCTGCGCGCCGGCATCTCCCTAAGAGGCCTGGGTATCGGCGTGGTCAAGCTTGATTCGGTAATACACTATGAAGTTGATGTTGGTATCAAACTGCCCGGCGCGTTCGCCCTGGGATATTCCTACCTGTTCAAGGATACGTCGAGCAATACGGTCGGGGTCATTTGCGCACCCAGTCAGACCCTGATGCTCGGGTATAAAACCAACCTGGGCGGCGAGCGCAAGGTCATGACCAGCGGCCTGACAATCAAACCTTACCAGGAATTCATGTTTTTAAGTTTAGATGTATCCTATGAAGGCGTGCAGGACACGTTCTGGTACTATTTCGGGGGAGCCCTGCGCGCAACTCAGAAATTCCAGGCTTATTTCTGCACCGACGTTGACTTTAACTGGCACGCCGGCCTGGATATTGTCCTTGACCGTATCCGGCTGGCCGGCGCTTACACCAGCGCCGCGAAAAAATTCTGCGCCGGCGTCGTGCTGTACGCCTTTGACATGTAACTATTTGTAATTATAATCCCCCTTCTTCTCCCATAGGGACACCAGTTATTGGTGAATTTTCCATTTTTATGTCGCCCCTTTAAAAAAGGGGATATAGGGGGATTTGTATTTCAGATGCCTTTCTATCTGATCACCACGAACTTCAGACCGGGATTTTTACGGTCACTTAAAACCACAAAATAAACTCCGGACTCAAGATTTATCTTATCCGATGGTTTGCTGCCGATCATAACCAACCTGCCCTGACAGTCAAAAATTTCCACAGGATAAAAACCGTGGCCATTTATCAGATCACGCAAAGCTGTATTTCCCGGGATAAATACACTCTGACGTAATAATGGCCTGTCATTATTACCATTGACCTTGTCATTTTCTGCTTCCAACACACCCGCTGCGGCATTCGGCAAACCCGGCGTGATGGTGTCATAATCGATGAAATTGAGCGAATTATCATCGGTATCGTGGCCATCCGGATAACGACCAAGGCAATGGCCTTCAGAAACATCGTGCGCTGGCAGCCACTCACCGGTGAATACCCAGCCGCCTGGCGCGCCATACCCGAGTGCATCAATAATAACGCTGCCGCACCGCAGCACCAGATTGTCAGGTCCGTTCTGGAGATCAGCTTCCGTTGTCACTGTGTCGGCGTTGAGCACCCACTGGTTTTGGGCGAGAACGAAGAACCCATCGGATGGCATGGAATGAAGATCAAGGAAGATCAATGCGTAGTCCTCGCCGTTAGTCCCGTTGACACCGGCAATTGTCATATGATCCAGACTGAACCCGGCCGGACCATACAGTTCGATGAAACACCCGGAATCCTCGCCAGGCGCGTCGTAATAAACCTCATTTAGGCGCACATTGATCACGCCTGACAAACAGCTGTTCGTATCCGAAAAGGCGACTAGTGCATCGTCGTCCCGGTATTTGATAAAATAGCGGATCGTATCGCCGGCCGGCTGGCCCGGGATCTGGTATTTAAAAGTGTCACCGTTTACCGCTGTATGTGTGACCCGGTAAAGGACAGACAGGTCATTGATGCCATAAAACAATGTATCGCTGGTGATCGTTCCATCGTCATATACCACACAAAAGGCTTGCACTGATGATCCCGATGCCGGATTTGTCGGCTTGTGCCATGCCCGCAGTATTATCGGGGGTTGTACGGCGGCGGGTGTGAAAGATGCATCGTCGATATTGAAAACGGCATGGCCATCCCAGGCGGCTGAACTGTCGTAAGCCCTGAATGATACCAGCGCTGAATCGGTCCCGGGCGGCGAGAGGGCGGTCATGCTCATCATTTGCCATGCAGCTGCGTTCGACGAGTATGTGGTCGAAAAATCGTGGCTCCACCCGCTGGCCGTATGCCAGGAAACCATTTGCCTGATCCTGCCGGCAAGATCGTTGTCATACACATACGCTGAAAAAGTGTATTGCGTGTTGGAACTGGCCGCGAACGCGCCCTGGTAAAAGTCGGCCCGGTCCTGGTTCTGCGTGACCAGACTGTCCCGGGCGCTGTATGTGCCCGAGTGCACCCGATTGTTATCCTGCTTAATGAAGATCGAATCGTCGCGCAGCCAATAAGACGGCATACCCCCTGCCCAGGTCTCGAACCCCGGGTTCTCTAAAAGATTCTGACCGTGCGCGAACACTACTATGGCAGCATATAATACTGCCATTATAACCCCCAGATGGATTTTCAATTTACCTCCTATTGCCGCGAGTATACTCAGAATTTAAATTTTTGCAAGGGGTTTGTAACGATTTGCACACCTTGACCTTGACAATATGACAAAAGATTATATAATAATAATAGATATATGAATACTGTCTTATCTTATCTTATCTTATCTTATCTTATCTTGATAATTCAGATAAAATTTTACATTATTCCCATTTTATAAGATATGTTTGAAATGCCCCGAGGAAGGTTGTCCGACTTCCTTGGGGCAAATAAGTATCACAACAGGATATATGTTTTGGAAGGATGTAACTCCAAGTTAAAAACTAAAAATCAATACGTGCAGGAGGTGTAAAATGACAAAATATTTGCTCTGTATCCAGGCTCTAGTACTTTGTTCATGGGCGCAAGTGTGGACGCCTTTTGGCGAACAAAATGCCAATTATGAGTGGCATAGCGCAGTATTTACGCCAAACGACTTTGATGACTGCTGGTCAGTAGGCTTCAATAATAGCACATCAAAGGGGAGAATCGAAAGACGCCGGGTTGAGATCTGGCCAATACCTGATGTGCTCAACCAGAACTACCTGTGGCATGCGCTGAATACACGCTACTATCCCGATAACAAAGTCTACTTTGGTGGCTATAAGAACAACCAGCCAGATATATACAAAGGCAGGTTTTGCTACCGGGCGGCATACTATGGGGATTTCTATGAAATTTCCCTACCTTATCCCTATAATCAGCCTGGCTTGTCCACGACGCCAGTAATATCCATCAGCATGGATGACATTGCAGGCCATCTGATGGTTACCGGTGGCAACGGCATGATCCTGTTCTATGACGTGACAACAGGGCAGTGGATAACACCGCAGACTCATCCCTATCCAGACGATGAATCTGACTGGTATGACGGTACTTGGACTATGGATGGCTTCATGGTTTGCGGTGACAATTCGGGTAAAATCTACCGAACCACGAATCTCGGCTCTTCTTGGGAACCCTGCTTGAATCCCAGTTCATATCCTGATAATAGCTTTCCCCGTGACTATTATATCACTGATTACGGAGTCTACCATGGCGCACTAACCCCTCTTTCGGTGCCACACAATGACTGCCGGGCTTACTATGCTGGCATGATCGGGTTCAACTATGGTAATATCGCAAAATGGAATGAAGGTCCGCCACCTTATTATACGATTCACAATGTCAATCCCAATGCCGATACAGTCAACAGCAAGTGGTGGTGGTTCACTGGTACATCTGGGCAATGTTATCTATATGATCCGCCGCCTGAGCGTTGGCATTACTTTTTTTCAGGAGGTGACGGTATTATCCTGCGCTGGGACCCGGATAATCCCCAAGGTATACTGAAATGGTGGGAGCGTTATCTCCTGCTGCCATACGCGAATGATTCTACGTACTGGCTTACGGGTATCGGTTTTACCCTGGAAGTGCCTTCAGGTGTGCAACGCTGGACCGTAGGCACTAAGGGCCAGTTTATGAAAGCCACAGATATCGGTGGTACAGAAACGGATCCACCTTCGCCAACGGGATTACCAGATATGCAGCAATGCTTAAATCTCCAAATGCCTGATGATCCTATCTTTGGCGGTTTTCGCATGATCTGGCAACCTCCTGCAAACAGCGAAGTGTCCAAAGTCGCTGCCTATTGGGTATGTCCGCCGGAAGATCCACGATGGATAGCCAATAAAGCGCCCATTATGCGCACTAATTATCTCCTCCCTTGGGCTAAAGGGCGTTATCTTGATGCCCGCGTAGCTGCAATGCGCAGAGATGGCAAGTGTGGTCCATGGACACCCCTTGTGTGGGTCTGCACATTGGACAGATTAGTCGATGATCAAGCCACCGGTAAGAACAATGCTCGGCGCATAGTATATGGCGCCGATAAATTATGGGCATTCTGGCAGAAGGATGGTATGGTCTATATGGCATCGAGCGAAGATAGTGGAAAATATTGGACGTACCGTGAGTCTCAAGAATACCTTGGGAGTGGTAAATGGCCTGCAGCCAGCGTGACAACTGCCGGCTTGCCAGTTGTTTGCTGGCTTGAGAATTTGGTCAATGGCTCGCAAGTAACATCCCGTATCTGGTATTCGCAATATTCTTACAATGAATGGACCGATCCTACAATGGTCAAAGAGGAAACCTATCAAGGCAATGGCTATCTATACCCAGCGATATCATGTGATCAGGCCAATCATATTCATATCGTCTATGGCAAGCAGTACAACGACTACCAGAACTGGCAGCTCTGGTATGGTGAATTCCCATACGACAACCCGGGTAGCGTCAGCTGGCACATGCTCGATAGTTATGCGGGCACGCCAAATCCAGGCGTCCAGTTATCACCCACTATCGGTACGACCAAATACGACATGCCTATGGTGGCATGGAACCGTCCCAATAGCAGCACGCAGTATTTCGGATACCGCGACCTGGGTATATGGTACACCCAGGCATTGAGCTTCACCGGCACTATGCCTTGCCTAGAAGTATTGGGTACTACTGCCTACCTTACTTATGTGAATAGCAGCGATATTTGGTATGCAGTCGGTGGTATAACGGGTTTTGGCAAACCAAAGAGAATCTGTACAACCCTTGGCAATTCATCATCGCCCTGCATTGCTAACAACGTGATTGTTTGGCAGGAACAAATCAACGATGACCATGAGATCTACTACTCCCATCTCACCGCGCCCGACATTATCTGGTCGCCACCGGCAAAGTTGTTCGGCTATTCCTATTTGCCAGATGAAGTACCGCAAATCGTTTGGGTCCACCCATTTGCCTTTGTCGAATGGACACAAGGACAAACCAATAAAGTCGTCGCCTATAACCGGCAAGTCATTCTATCCCGGGAAGGCGATGGCGTCGCATCGTTTGCCTATGATCTCGGAGACTCAGTGCCAGCACCAGTTCTAATCGCCAGAACTGGTTTTAACGAGTATGGTGCGGAACCCGCAAAAACAGTGGATATGAGTTCCGGCCTATTGCAGTATCGCATCGATGGTCTGGGAAAATGCTCGCATTGGAAGGCTCAACTATCACTATATCATGAGGCTGGACATCCGGTTCCCTGCCGGATAAAATTGGGCATGCAAAATCCAATAATAGTAACATTGCCATCGCATCAAATCATCAATCGAACCTTCACTATACCGGAATCATTAATCGTAAACGACGCGCTTGATCTAGCGCTTGAATCAACAAATGGTGACAATGTGACAATGGGCGGCATGCTCTTCTTTGCTACGCCAAAACCTACGGGCGGCGGTCCCCAGTCAATGAAAACCATACATATTCCATCAACCCTCAATATTACCTGTCTACCGAACCCTCTACGCGATAATACATTCATTACGTACAATTTACCGGACGCATCCCCGATAAAAATAGCCGTCTACAACTCGACCGGCAGTCTCATTAAAACCATTGAGCAGGGTACCTGTGAACCTGGCATTTATCACAATAAATGGAATGCACGCGATACAGAAGGCAATCGCGTTCCCAGCGGCATCTATTTTATTAAGCTTGAGACACCTAACACGACCATGGTTAAAAAGGCTGTGGTCATCCGATAATAAAGAAAAAGGAGATTTTAACATGGGGCTGTTTGACAGAATTAGCCGTAACCAAAAAAAGGCTATTAAACAGCCCCATTCTTTATGGTTCCTCTGTTTCGTTACGTCACTGAGTTTATGCATAATCCCGAATCTGCTTTATGCTCGCGATTCCTTGAATGTCCGGTGGGCTGGCGGCTGGCCCGTCGGTTGCGCCGATAACGTGGAACTCGGCGTCATTAACAATCATAAATACTGTTTTCTGACTTCGGGCGCTTCGATTATCATCATGAACATAGATAACGCCCAGAATCCGTGTGAAATCGCCCGCATCAACGGTCAGAATGACCGGCCTAAATCTTTTTTCAGCAATAATTACCTGTATGTCGCTTCCGAAGAACGGCTGATGATCTATGATGTTAGCAATCCTCAATCACCACAATTCACCGGCGATTACTGGGGCACCTACGCGGTATGGGGCGTTTGGGTCAAAAACCGTTATGCCTATGTCATCGATGGTCCCATCTTGCGCATTGTTGATGTCGCCAATCCCACGGCTCCCTATCAGGTAAACAGTTGCAGCACAGCCACAACATCTTATTTCAATTGCCTTGCCGGAAAAGATGATTACATCTATTGCACGGGCTTTGGCGGCACCATGTATGTCATCAACGTCCAAAACCCGGAGCAGCCGTTTGTTTGCTATGAATTGATAGTCGGCCAGTGTTTTAGTATAACGATTTATGGCAACTACTTATATATCCCCAACTACTTTAATGACCTCACCGATATCTACGATATCTCCCTATCCTGGCTTCCCACTCATGTTGGTCATATCCTTGAGGGTGTCGGTGCTTCTGTAGCGGTCAATGGTAATTATTTATATCGGACTTTTGCCAATCCGGCGTTATATAGGATATACTTGGGCGTTTACGATATATCCAACCCGGCATCGCCCGTAAGAACCGATAGCGTGCTCCTGCCCGGATATGGATATTATTACAGCAGCGCTGGTATCGCCGGTAAGGGTGGTTATGTTTACATGGCGCAGGTACTGGGTGGTTTCAGGATTTTTGATGTGTATGATCCTCAGGATGTTTATGAAATCAGTCATTATCAAACCTCTGGTTGTAACGGCAGTCTGTTTGTTAAAGGTAATTACGCCTATCTGGGCGAATATTCGGGGATCCAGAAATTTCTGTCCATTGTGGATGTGTCCGATCCCCAGAACTGCGCTGAGATCGGCCGGCTGGCTTTTAATACCGATATCCGGCATATCTGGGTACAGGGCAACTACGCGTATGTAACCGACGATTCCGGCGCCATGCATATCGTCGATGTCAGCGCACCGGCAAATCCAATCAGAGTGGGTTATTATTTATTTCCGAGTTATTGGGGTGCTCGAGGGATTTTTGTAAAAGATACTTTTGCATATGTTTCGTTTTTCGATCCCCAAGTGGGCATACGGGTAATCAATGTATCAGATCCAACAAATCCATACGAAATTGGTTTTTGTGATTCCACCGAATCAAGCTATAAAATAATTGGTTGTGATAATTATCTTTACGTATCCGGTTATAGTTATTATCATGGCGCACAACTTTGGATCATTAATATTAATGATCCGCATATGCCATTTATTTGCAGTTATGAAGGTGCTTGCGATGGTAATTTATGGTTGAGTAATGACCGCGTGTACATAGCAAGTTGGAATGATTCATTATATATAGTCGATGTCAGCAATCCAGCAGATCCACATCTCATTGGATATTATCCTTATAATGCCGATGACGTATTTTCAGAAGACAATTTGGTTTACTTAAGCCGCTCGGGTTATCAATTAGCGCGAGTCATCGATTGTTCCGATCCCTATAATCCAACTGAAACCGGCCATTATTTTTGTCCGACAATGGAAGGAGTATACTGGGCCTTACGTTTATTCTACGCTAACGGCTATATTTATGTCTCCCAATGGCATCTTGGACTGCATATTTACAAATATTACGGTGTGAGTGTTGAGGAAACGCAGAGTATCTCTGTAATTCCGAACCTCGCTGTCAAAAATACAAAAGCATTTTTTGAATTTACTTACTGTCTATCTAAGGATTCGCCGGTAGAAATATCCGTGATCGATGTCGCGGGAAGAGTTGTTTCCAAACGACAATTTAATCGCTCAAAAGGCTCGCATTCTGAAAGAATCCATAAAGAATCGTTGGCCTCCGGTGTCTATTTTTTGCAGGTCGAGTCTCTTGACTGGAAATCCGCATTCAAATTTGTCGTCATAAAGTGATACCAGTAAAGAGAAAACCTCTGCAAGGCATGTAATTACTCAGCTTAGTAGTCTTAGCTTAAAAATCAATTGATCATATACGGCAGACACACTTTACTGGGTTGACCCAGTTAGAGATCCACACCACAACCAATAATATACACTCGTATGTAAAATCATCATGCTGTAACCATCGGATTACCATCAACATTAGCGACGGAAGAGCCAAAGGCACTTCCTATCGCTAACGGGGTTGAACCCGTTAGAAGCAATTCCCGCAGGATATAGAATCGGATCGACATTGCTCGGACAACCGTAAATATATAGGAGTCGTCATAAGCGTTATGCAGTTACTTCTAACGGGGTTGACATTCTAAAAATATAGTGTATAATATGATAATAATCGCTGTTGTCTCATATTATCATTTAGACATAGGAAAACCAGGGGAAGGAGGAAAAACAAAAAATGAACGAGGTCGTGATTAGTATGCAAGAAATGACAAAAAAATAAAAAGGAGATAAAATGAAAAAATATGCAGTACTGTGCAGTATTATTCTTTGCGCGACGGTCCTCTGGGCCACGGTGCCGGATGCCGACGTGATCAACCCGCTGCAGGATGTAGTGCAGAAAACGCCGGTGAGCAACGAAACTTACAAACCGGCCGGGACCCGCGCTCCGGGCGACGTGATATATGAACTCGACGTGCAGCTAATATGTAATGACAATCAGCTGCTGGGGATCGAATGGGATGGCGAGTGCTTCTATATTACCGGTGGAGCGACCGCCACCGATCCCAATAAAGTCTACGTCGTGGACACTCTGGGCACGCTCATCCATACTTATGACCAGCCTGGTTATTCCACGGGCTGGGGCTGGCGTGATCTGGCCTGGGACGGCGTGAATGGTCCGGGCGGTGGTGTCATGGATACGCTGTACGGCAGCGTGGACGGAAATGTCGCCAAGTTCAGTCTTGATGGCGCTGCGCTTACCTATTACGGCGGTTTTGCCGGACCGCAGAACCCGAATCGCGCCCTGGGATACGACAATGATCAGGAAGTATTCTTCACCGCCAATTTTGCTAGCGACTGCTATATGTTCAACAAGACCTCCTCGAATCTCATGAACGTAGCGAACACGCTGAACATGTACGGCTGCGCTTATGATTCAGATTCGAACTGGGTCTGGTGGCACAGTCAGGATCCGGCCGGAGGAACATTCGCCGACCAGCTTACCCAGATGGATCCCGCAACCATGGCATTCACCGGCCTTACCTATGCCCCGTCCAACTTCACGTTGATCACTGCGGGCATCGCCGGCGGTCTGTGTTATGGTTCCAACTTCCGAAATTCCGACGTGCTGTTTCTGCTGGTTCAGGGAACGCCGGATGACATCGTTGCGGCAGTCTATCTCAGGGATCATGGCGTGCCGGGTGTCGAGGAAGGACAGAAGCAGGTTGCCGGCGAGTTCGGTTTTGTTAACGCCGCCACTATGCTTAGCAGAGGCAACCGCGTCATATCATACCAGTTGCCGTCTGCCAGTCCAGTATCATTGACGGTTTATGATATTGCAGGTTCACGCGTAGCGACGCTGGTCGAATCGCACCAGCAAACGGGTTTGAACACCGCGACCTGGAACACAAGCAACCTGACGCCGGGCGTTTATTTTCTCCGCCTGTCAGCTAACGGCAAAAGCGAATCAGCGAAGGTCATAATCGGCAGGTAATAAGCAAAGCGAATACCGGAAACAAACCAGCCCCGCGATGCATGCGGGGCTGGTCATTTTTTAAAGCTTAAAGCTGCTTCTGCTGCCGCCTTTACTGTTTCAATAATTTGCGGATCGACGTTAGACGCGAGCCGGTCATGAGCTTCTTGAACGACAGGACCTGCAAAAACGAGCCGTTATCCCTGACCACGCCGCGGAAATAATCCTTAACCCTCACGATCTCCGGGAAAGGCATGAGCTGCTCGGTATTTATTATGCCATGCACCCGGGTGACTTTAAAACCGATACTACTGCCTTCGATGTTGGCGATTATTACCTCGAAAACGCTGTCCGCGCTGATACCCAGGAACGCGGGCAGGTCGTATAAATACACTTTTTCGTCGCGCAGGTTGAAATATCCCATAATATATTTGGCACCGGTCTCCTGCTTCTCTATGGCCTTGGGCCTGACGATCTCCTTGACCTCGTCGATCGGCGTCGCTAATCCGATCCCGCCCACCGTATATTTAAGAAGATATTTCACTTGTCCTGTTCCTTCTTTTGCTTGACAAGCCCTTCCAGCTTGGTCACGACCGATGCCAGCACCTGCGCGGTCGAAGTGAACTCCTCCATGGACGCGGTTTGCTGCTCGACCGCCGCCGACACCTGCTCCGATGCCGCGGCCGTATCACCGGCGACCTGGGCCACCTGTTCCACCTGTTTCACGAGCTCTTTAGTATTCGCAGCCTGATTGGAAGCTGCTTCATTGATACGCATGATCATGTCTGTCACAAGTTCGACCGCTTTTGAAATACCCGTAAACTCCTCTTCGGTCTGCGTCGCCAGGTCATTGGCATCGGTGATCTTATCGCGTTCCAGATCCAGGAGGTTATTTAGCTCCTGCGATGACTTATTGATCTCCGAGATCAGGTTCTCCACGGTCGATGACGACCGCTGGGTCTCGTTGGCAAGATTCCTGATCTCATCGGCGACCACGGCAAACCCTCTACCCTGTTCGCCTACGCGCGCTGCTTCGATCGCTGCGTTAAGCGCCAGCAGGTCCGTCTGTTCGGCAATACTGCCGATGATATCCAGCACCTTTTTGATCTCCGTGGCCTGGTCCCGGAGTTCGGTCATTTTCTTCTCAATGGATTTTGTCTGGTCGAATATTTCTTTCAAGTTCTTCGCGACCTTGGTCGAGAAACCCATGCCCTGCTTGGCCGAATCGGTCGTCCGGCGCGACGAAACCGAAGCCATCTTCACCTGCGATGATATCGATGTCGTCAGATTGTTCAGTTCTTCGATGGCGTGCGCGATGGCGGTTATGGATTCAGATTGTTCCTGCGCGCCCTTGGCGATATGCTGGATCGTGGACGAAACTTCCTCCAGCGACGCGTTCATTTCTTCGGAGGCGGATGAAAGGTCCTCGGACGAAGTCTTGATGTTACCGCCCAGGGTACCGATCTCATGGTACGAACCCTTGACGTCGGTCAGGGCTTTCTTTAAGTTGGTGAAAAAGTCGCGGACGAGCGATGTATGCACCGCCGGCCAATCCTTGGGATCTGTCCCCTTGGCAACGGCATCGTTCAGTAATCTGAGCGACTTTTTGAGCGGCATCGCGATCATCATCCCGGCAACGAACGATACCACGAGCATGCCCACCACGGTGATGACGGCCTCATTGATCTTGAGGGGAATATACGCGATAGCGCAATAGGCGCACAATGAGAAAAAGGTCAAAGCCAGTTCTACCGGCAGGTCAAATCCCTTGTCCGTATCTACCGTGAAAACCAGATGTTTTAAATGGTAAATGATGACGGCAACCAGCACGCCGACCAGGAAGCCGTATAGGAACAACCAGGCAAGACTTCCGGTAAGGACGCCGACCAGGACGCCGGCCGCGACCGTCGCAAAGAGCGTGCTGAAAAAAATGATCGATAAAAATACAGGCAGGGTATCCCCCTGGCCGAGAAACACATTATAAAACAGTACGAGGAACAGCGTGACACCATAATAAACATAGAACTTACCGTCCAATGCCATCGATCTTGTCATTACCAGCAGCAGCAGGACCTCTAAAATAAAGCTGAGCACTGCGCAGATGATTTTTTCCCTTTTCATGTCACGTCCTCCTCTCAACCCCCCGGCGCATCAATTTTGCCCGCGCTTTCCGCGTGCTGAGTGTCTTCGGGAGGTTCCCACTTCGTCAGCACTTCCAGGGCTTGTCCCGGTTTGAGCAACCCGATGAAGCGGTCGTTCATCCAGAAAACCGCCTCCAGGAATCGCGCTTCGTCCTTGGTGAAGCAATCGGGTAGAGGATAGAACTTACCCTGTGCGGCATTGACGATCTCCACCTCGGAATCGATCAGAAAACCGATCTTTGTCGATCCAAAAAGCATGATCAGGCAGACGTTGATACTATCCGGTGCCTGCTGTGCACCCATCAATTTCTTAAGGTCTACAACGGGGACTGATTCGCCGCGAAGGTTAGTGACGCCGCTGAATATTTCAGGCAGATGCGGGACCGCGACCACATCGAAACTATGCAGGATCTCCAGGGTCGCGTCCAGGTCCACGGCATACCATTCCTTCCCGACGGTGAATACCGCGAAACTGCGCTCCGAGAAATCTTTTACCCGTACTTCCCGTTCCAGGACCGCGATCGATTCCTGCATCGGCACCGGTCGGTCTGCGGTGTTCGAGTCTACCGGCGGCGTTACCGGGGGCGGTGTTTCCTTGTCGCCTTTATCAGTACCAGTATCCGGCAATTGTTTTTTGCCCGGTTCTTTTTCTTCTGGTTTATAAAACTGCCGGTACCGCAAAGTCATCAGTCACCGATATCCTTATAAACTTCCTCAACCACTTCCTCGTCAACAATGGTCTTGTTCATCATGCAGCCGGCATACATCGAATTGGTGGCGATCGTATTGATCAGCCGCGGGATCCCGCGGGAATACGAAAACACCAGCTTCAATGCCGGTTTGGAGAAAATCTCGCGTTTGGCCAAGGCGATGGACAAGCGGTGTTTAATATATGCGACCGTTTCTTGTTCGTTCAATCCTTTAAGATGATAACGAATATTGATACGCTGGTTCAACTGTTCGATGTCCTTGATCCGTTTTTTCAGTTCCGGTTGGCCGAAAAGCACGATCTGCAGCATTTTTTTCTTGGCATCCTCGAAATTAAGCAGTAATCGTATCTCTTCGAGGACTTTGGTCGGCATCGCCTGTGCTTCGTCGATCAACAGGACCGGCATGATCCCGGCCTGGTTCTTCTCAACGAGCAGTCCGGATAATGCAAGTAGCAGCCGGCTGCGGTAGCGCGGCACATTTTCGACCCCGAATCCGGATGCCATCGCAGCCAGGAGCTGATTAGGCGACAGCGTGGGGTTGATCAACCGCAGGGTCAGAAATCGCGTCTTGGGCAGCTTTTCAAGGAGCGCATGGACGAGAATTGTCTTGCCGCAGCCGATCTCGCCGACGATCATCGTTATTCCGCCGCGAACCTCCTCAAGATTATAAAGAACCCGGCCCATGGCTTCGACGAAATCGTCCGATTCAAAGATATATTTTGTGTCCGGTGTGTTTAGAAATGGTTTTTCGATAACGCCCCAGTATTCTTCGACGTTCACGCTCATGTTGAATTATCTATATTTTAATGAACTTGTCAACATGCCATATTGACAGATTATAAAAAATTAGTATATTATTAATAAAGGAGAGATATATGAAAATACAATATTTGTTGATACTATTATTGGCTGTTTCGCTGGCCATGGCTTCAAGGGGTGATACGTTGATGTACGATGACGGAACTTTTGACGACGGTCTGGGATTTTATACCTCCACCGGCGTCGTCAATCCCGATCCCGAAAGCGCGTATGGCTTTGCGGATCATTTCATCCTCAGCTCGTTCGGGCTGGTAAACCAGAAGATCGTAGGGATCATGTTATATTTCAATTTGATCAATGATCCCTCGTATGATTTTCGCCTTTATGTCTGGAATAACGAGAGCGGAACCCTGTACCCGATGCACCAGGGGCCCCACCTTTACAGAGATATGAACGCTGTAATGCCAGCTGCGGAAGTATGGAGTTACTTCGACCTGTCCGACTCCAGCATCGTGTTGCCCGACACTTTCTGGATTGGAATATGCTACAATCACTTTGTTCAAGGTTCGGGTTCTGATTGGTACCTGGCATTCAATACCATGCTGTTCGATGAACACATGTATCTTAACGACATGGATGATCCGGGAACCGGATGGGTGCCGGCCAGCACATGGGGGTATAATTTCGCCTATGGCGTCCGGGTTGTTACCGAGGACATAACCGGCGTCAATGAAAGGTCGGTACTGATGCCCGCGGGAAGAGACATATTCAAGGCGCCCGCGATCATCCGTGACAAAGCAAACGTTGAATTCACTCTCGCCGTCGAGACCCCGGTCAAGCTAACGGTCCTGGACGTTTCAGGTAAAGTACGCGAAACACTGATCAGCGAAAGGATGCACGCTGGAACCCACAGCCGGACATTCACGCTGGGGCTTGAATCAGGCATATATTTCTATCGCCTCGAGGCCGGCGGGCAATATACAAGGAAATTCCTGGTCGTCAAATAAACAAAGGGCGGTCGATAGCTGTCTGCCGATAATAAAATGGGCGGTCTGAACGACCGCCCATTTTTTCCACCTATTATTCTTTCTTTTTCTTTAAGAATTCAAACATCATGAACGCGATCGCGAAGAGAATCATTGTACTTGCCGACCTCAGGTAGGAAAGCGCGCTCAAACCAAATATCGCCTTATCCAGAAAAAACAGGCGGGCGATAACCGACAACACCAAGCATACTGCAGCTAATACGCCTGCAATGAACGCTAATATTTTCATAACTCCTCCTTCTTTCGATTAATAAAATTGCCAAAACAGCATTGAGACAACGTCTATATTTTAAGTCGATTCCAGACTTTGTCAATAGGCGATGGCAAAAAGATGCTGGTGATGCTCCGATCTTATATGGTTATTGACTTTTTATGATTTGTCTATTATAAATACTTACTAGTTTAATGATCGGAGGCTAGAATTCAATGAAAACATTTCTTATTGCGGATGTTGGCAGCACAACGACCAAGGTTTTATTCATCAAGGACAGTAAAATAGTGGCTCGCGAAGAAGCAAAAACAACGGTTGAAAAACCGATTGAGGATGTGGCGATCGGCGTTCGGTTAGCAACCGATTTAATCAAACACAAGATCAAAGATGAAGTAAATGACTGCGATTTTCTATTCTCAAGCAGTGCTGGGGGCGGTTTACAGATAATAGCCGTCGGCATAACAAATAACTATACGGCAAAAAGCGCTTTCAACCTGTCATTGAATGCCGGTGCGATCGTCATTGATACCCTTGCCCTTGATGATGGCCGCACCCCTTTACAGCGACTCCAATGTCTCGACCAGGCAAAACCGGATTTGATACTATTTGCCGGTGGTTTTGAGAATGGCGCAATAAATTCATTGGTCGAAATGGCAGAGTTGATCAAAATGTCGAAAATAAACGCGAAATTTGAAGTCGGCAGGTTGCCCATTATTTACGCGGGCAATTCAAAAGCACTGCCTTTTGTTGAAAGAGCACTGGGTGATCAATTCGCTTTAGAGGTTGTGCCGAACATCAGCCCTGCTGAAGGCGTTGAGAATTTTGCTCCGGCCAAGGAAGCCATTATTAATCTGTTCATAAGCCATGTAATGTCGGCGGCGCCGGGTTATGGAAACCTTAGTAAACGAGCTCTTTTATCGCCTTTACCCACGCCGATCGCGGTTGAAAAGACCCTGTCGTTGTTTTCGAAATACAAAAAGAAGAAAATATTTGCTTTTGATATGGGCGGAGCGACGACCGATTGTTTTTCGATCGCGGGTGATATTTGCAGGCGAAGCGTAGCTGCCAACCTGGGTATGACCTACTCGCTCCCTTATGTTCTGAACCATTGTGGTTTGAAAAAAATAATGTCTTGTTTGGATAAAACCTATGGCAAAACAGAAGTATTGAACTTTCTAGGTAATAGATTCATCAGACCAACCTCAATATCAGAAACCGAAAGGGAGTTAAAAATGGAGGAAGCGATCGCGCAAAATATCATAAATGCGGCCTTTATTTTGCACCGGAACCTAATCAAAATGGACTACGACGTCATTATCGCCAGCGGTGGTTTTATCGCGCATCACCCAAGTAAAAAAAGAATAAAACAAATCATCCAAAAAGCATTGCCTGTCGCATCAGGCACCGCGATCGCCATTGACAACCTGTTTGTGCTTCCTCATCTCGGAGTGCTGTCTTTAGTTGATGAACCCTTAGCTGTTAAATTGTTCGAAGAAAATGTCACTATATTATAATCTTCAAATAAGGAAAACCCGAGTCTCTCCTTTTCCAGGTGAAATAGTTGTTAAAGAAGGCGAAAGCGTAAAACCCGATACAACCATCCTGCGAACTACCTGCAGATTAGGAGGAATTTGCGTCATAAATGTCGCGGAGCATTTAAAAGTACGACCGGAGGAAATCACTGAATATCTGCTTAAAAAAGAAGGCGAAAATATCAAATGGCAAGAATTGATCGCGGAAAAGAAACTAGTTATGGAGTCTAAGGAAATCAGATCACCGGTAGACGGGATATTGGAAAGAATTGAGACACAACTGGGCATGGTTATCATTAGAGAAAAGCTGGAAAGACCTGAGATCCCAGTCATTATCGACATTAAAGGCGAGTATCCAAAGACTACCAAAATTTTAAAACCTCTTATTCACAAAAAAGAAGGTGACAGGGTGCAATATGGCGAGACGATCGTCGGTAAACCAGTGATGCCAATGATACCGTTTTATACCAATAAAATTGTATCACCCTGTAATGGTACTATTGTCAAAATCGACTATAACGAAGGGAAAATATGGATACAGAAGGACCTGCCGATAGTTGAATTGAAAGCGCTTTATTGGGGTGAAGTTAAGCGATTAATCACCGGGTATGGGATTGATATTGAATTTGGCGGATATGTGCTGGAATGTGCATATGGTATTGGTGGAATTTCCTGGGGTAAACTGGTAGAAAACGATAGTGGTGACGTGAAAGGAAATATTATCTACGCGGATTATTTAGCAGCCCGTGATATTGAGGAAATCATTAAAAACCGGCCGGCCGGCATCATAACGGGTACAATTGATTATGAGGAAGTTGATATTTTACTCAAGAATGATATTACCTTAGTGGTCATCGAAGGTTTTGGCCAAATGCGGATTTCTGAAGATTGCCAAACTATGATCCAGGCCAGCCTGGGGCGAAATGTGATATTGAATGGTACGACCCGGCTGAGGGCAGGTGTCGTCAGGCCTGAAATAATTTTCCCGTCTGCACGCGAGTATCATAAGCTACACGAGAGAGAAAAGAAATTCAGGGTGACATGGGGTAAATACTATGGCAGCGTCGGCGAAGTTAAAGACCTTCTATTTCAAGGGGAAACTGGCTCAGGCATCAAAACCTGGTTATCCATTTTTATCTGTGATGATGGTGAAAAAATAACTGTTCCTTACAATAATGTGGAAGAAATCCAATAACCTTTATTGCGAGAAGACTGCTTGATGCATGTCGCCTATGGTTTTTGGTTCTCCGGATTGACATGTTGATAATTTCAGATATAATTTAAGAAGAATAACAAGTACAGGAGGAGATATGATAAAGTCCTTTGAACAGCTTTTTTCAACAGGAAGTTTATACTTTTTCTTGATCCAGTGTGCGGCCATATTTCTGGCCTATATGGTATCGGTAATCACCAGTTCCCTGAGCAACATTATCGAAGATAAAAATCCGCGCATATCCTGGATCGTTGATGCATTAACACCGGCATTACTCATGTTCATCATGTGCATCGGGTACGGTATCGGTTATGATTACCTGTCTTTTCCCTCGCTGCTCAAAATGGCTCTGGAGCCATCCAGGACCATAATCCTGTTCATCACGCTGGGCGTCTTGCTCACGCAGTTCCTGCCGGCAATGCTCCTCAAAACGGTCAAAAGCTTTACCGCGAGCGGCGCGCGGATGATCCAGGCCGGCATCGGCATCATCTACACGATCATCATCATTTTAATGTACATCGACTTGGTGAAAGCCCTGGTGCTGAGTCTTTTCTGCGGTATTATTTTCTACCTGATCACGGTATGGATGCTCTCCAAACCAAAACCCAGGGTCATGCAGCAGCCGGTGATCCCGAAAAAACTGGTCATTTCCCATGTCTACATCTCAACCACCGAAACGCACGAAAACATCGAAAAATCCGTTCGCCTGATAAGAGAGGCGATCACGGAAACAGTGGGAACCGGCGATTCGCCCCAGGTCTCGCCCAGCGGCTTCATACCGGGTGCGGTGGACATCATATTAAAGTATTTTGTTATGGACGCGTCACAGATGGAACAGATAAAATCAAAGGTGAACCTTAACATAATCAAAAAGCTGAGCGAGCATACGATAAAGATGGCGTCTACCTGATCTGGTCTTTTTAGTTTTAACTACTTACTACTTACTGTTATCTACATACTACCTGCTAATTTCTAATTTCTGCCTTCTCTATTCTCCAAGGAAACAGTTAACGATCTTCACGTCGACGGCCTTCGCCCATTCACCGGGCGCTGATGACAGGTCTACCTTGAACTTCCTTGTTTTACCGGGAAGCAATGGCGCGGCGTGTTTCCTCACTGGATGCTCGGTCAGGATATCGCAGGGTTTACCGTCTTTATCAAGGCAGACGATCATCAGTTCCGCGTCCAGCACAGTTCTGATGCCGGTATTTTTAAGGACCGCGGTCAGGTATGCCCTGGCGTCCGGATAGACGCTAATTTTCCTGTTTGAGATCTTCAAGCCGTTCTTGATATATTCAACCCGGACACGGGATTCCTCGGCATCGCGCAGGCGCTGTTCTTCCCAGCGCGCGTAAACCCCCCAGCCTTCGTGTTCTTTTATCAGACATATCACGCCCTCATAGGTTACGGCGTAGACATATGCACTTTTTCTATTCTTCACGCTGTCCGTGATCGGCTCGGATAACACCGAAAAAAACAGATTGCGATACGGGCTGGCTCCCAGATCCAGCGCGGTTATCTTTGTAAAAGCCAGAAAAGTATCCTTTTGAGCATGCGTGCTATCGATGTTGTAGAAAATGACGGATCCCTCGATCCCGTTTGAACTAACCTCGTCATCGTGTTGCTTGAATCCGGCGATGAATTCATCCGCGCTCTTGGTGTAGCGGTCCTTGAAAGCGCAGTGGTCGTAAGCGGACTGGTAATTCTTTGCCATGAGCGAGTCTAAAAATTCAACCAGGCGCTCGCGCGGCGGCGTCTGCCGGGGGCAACTATTCACGAATAATAACAATAATAATAAGCATGATGAGATTACTAAAATATTTTTTTGGTTTTGTTTCTTCGTCATTCTAAAGGTATTATCCACAATAATAATTGCGCTGTCAAGCCTTACAAGGAGATACGCGACCTATTCTGTTTTTTTACAGGAATTGGGGTCAGCCCTCGAAATTAGAAATTATCTTTTTGACATAGAAGTTTATTTTTTTATCAACCGCCATCAATCGCTCAATCTGCAAACCCGCCTTACTCACCGCGGAAAACCGCAGGCCCACCACCTCGCCAATCTCAC
>DASVHD010000009.1 GCA_036382775.1 bacterium
GAGAGCAACACCTACGTGACCGTTACCAATGATTCAGCCTGGTTCGGCAATATCGCCCAGAACGACTCTGCCCTGTCAAATCCGTACTACGTGTTCAATGTCGCGAGCAACACGCCCAATAACACTCCGGTAAATTTCACGCTCCAGTTCCATGATTTCAACGATTCGATCTGGACTTCTTACAAAACGCTGACCGTCTATGCGCCGGTGCTCACTTATCAAAGCAACCAGGTCACGGGCGGGAACGGCAACGGCATCCTTGATCCGGGCGAAACCGCCAATATCATCGTTACGATCAAGAACGAAGGCGGCGCAATCGCCAACAGCGTGACATCAAGGTTAAGGGAAGCATCGACGTACATCACGGTCTCGGATTCGTCCGGCAACTTCGGGAACATCAACCCCGGCAATACGGCTACTAATAATGGTGATCCCTATACGGTCACTGCCAGCGCTGCCACGCCCATCGGCACGGCGGTCCCGTTCGATGTCGAGGTGCGTTCCGGCATTTACTGCGACACGCTGACATTCTCGCTGAACGTCGGCAAGATGATGCCCAGCGATACGGGTTATTACTATACATACTGGTCTCACGGTCCTTATGCCCAGTGCCCGGTTTATTCCTGGTACGCGATCGATACGACACAATCAGTGCATGTCGGAACGCCGCTTGATTTCGGCGACGACCAGACCAGCACCGTGACCCTGCCGTTCACGTTCCAGTACTACGGCGTGAACTATACCCAGGTCTCGATCTGTTCCAATGGCTGGCTCGCGCTGGGTTCGACCACGAGCACGGACTATACGAACAGCGGCATTCCCAACACGGATGGTCCGCCGGCGATGGTCGCCGGTGTATGGGACGACCTGTATCCGGGAACGGCGGGCGAACCGGCGTGTCTGTATTATTACAATGACGCGACCAATCACCGGTTTGTGGTCGAGTGGTTCAAGGTTCCCCACATCAGCTATCCGTTGACGCAGGAAACATTCGAGATCATTCTCTACAACGAAGCCTACTATCCGACGCCGACCAATGACGGTGAGATCATCGTCCAGTATCAAAACGCGATGAAGGAGACGGACAATACGTGCGGTATCGAGAACAGCGCCCAGACCGTCGGCATCCAGTACTTCCTGGAAGGTGCATACCACACACTAGGCGTGCCGATCACTGACACGTTCGCCTTGAAGTACACGACCGTAAAACCGTCGCTCATCGGTATCGAGGAAGAGAATGCGCTGGCCGCGCTTGTCAACAAAGAACTGCTGGCAGTCTGTCCCTCGGTCGGTGCGGGCAGGTTCAACATCGCCTACAGCATCAAGCCGGGGGCCAGCGATATCAGCCTCAGGATCTACGATGCCTCGGGCCGGCTCGTCAAGACGTTCAATGATTTGGCGAACGGGCCGTTCTGCCAGGTCACCTGGAACGGCGATGACGACGCGGGACGCAGCGTATCCACCGGCATCTACTTTGTCCGCCTTAACATGGACAACGTCAAGGTAGTGGATAAAGCGGTACTGTTGAGATAACTACCGAAAACATCAATGTCCCCCGGCTGGACCTGTTTCCGCCGGGGGACATGTCATTCTGTACTAGGAAAATTCGAAACTAAAAAGGAGGTTCGATGCAAATCCTAGCTTTACTAATGGTTTTTTCAGCCCTGCCGCCAGTACCGGGCAGGATCACGCCGGATCTGATACCGGTCATGGAAACCGCCGTAACCGGAGAGAAGATCACGGTAATCGTTCACATGAATACCGAGTATCCGTACGCTGCCGTCGAGTCCATGCACTACACCGAGATCTGCGAGGTATTCAAAAATGTCGCGGAGAATTCGCAAAAGGATATCGTAAAGTTTATCCGTTCTCTGCCCGATAACCAGGCGGAAATGGGCGGCCAGTACTGGATCTTCAATGGTTTTCACGTCAAAGCGACCAAAGAAGTGATCCAGGAGCTCGCCGGTCGCGACGATGTCTGGTTCATCTGCAATAACGGCACCGCGCACATCATCGCCGAAAAAAGCAAAGATAATTACCCTCTGGTCGCCGAGTGGAACATCCAGAAGATCCAGGCTGATTCATGCTGGCTTGCCGGTTTTAGCGGCAGCGGCATAATTCTCGGTCAACTTGACACCGGAGTTCTGACCACGCACGCAGCGCTGACCGGCAAATGGCTTTCTCCCTACTGGTATGACGGCGTTAACGGTCAGACAAGCCCTTACGACGACAACGGTCATGGTACGCACACCATGGGTACGATCTGCGGCGGCGACGGTTTCGGCGCGTTTACCGATGACGTCGGTGTCGCTTACGGCGCGCAGTACATTCCCACCAAGGCTTTCGACTCTGGCGGATCGGGCTCGTACACCGCGATCGACGCCTGCATGCAGTACCTGGCAGACCTGAAATCCGGCGGCGTAGACATCCGCGCGATCGGCAATTCCTGGAGCGGCGGCGGTTCTGATCTTCATTTCTGGACATACACACTGAACTGGAAAACACTGGGCATTCTGCCGGTCTTCTCGAACGGCAATTCGGGGCCAGGTGCGGGCACGGTCGGCGCGCCGGCGAGCTATCCGCTGTCGCTAGGCGTCGGTTCGACCAATAGTTCTGACGCGGTTTCAGGTTACTCCTCGCGTGGTCCGGCACCGAACATCGATCCCATCAACAACCCCACGTACTGGTATTATCCGACTTGGAACCTGTTGAAACCCGATGTATCAGCGCCCGGTGAAAACGTTCGCTCCAGTTGGAACAACGGCGGTTACAACACGATCAGCGGCACATCCATGGCATCGCCCCATGTCACGGGCGGCACGGCCGTGCTCCTGCAAAAAAATCCCGCTCTTACCGTTACCGAGCTTTACGACCTGTTCCGTAACTACTGCGACCAGCCCTCGGGCGGCGGATCATACCCCAACTATAATTACGGCTGGGGACGGATCAACCTCTGGAAGTCCCTGCAGGCTATCCCCGCGGGCAGTGTGCCAAACGTTATCATCAGCCGGACCGTGGTCACGGGCGGTAATGGCAACGGACAGCTCGATCCCGGTGAGAACGCGGGCATCGTAAACTATCTGAGGAATAATGGCTCGGTCACGGCAACCAATACCAATGGCACGCTGAGAACGGCCGACGCGTACGTTACGATCACTGATTCCATGTTCAATTTCGGCAACATCGCGGCCGGCGATTCCGCCAATAACAGCGGAGATCCCTTCGATGTCACGGTATCGGCCTCCTGTCCCAACGGGCATACCGCCGCTTTCAACCTCTACATCGTTTGCGCCGAATCATCCTGGACCCGTAGTTTCAACTTGATAATCGGTACGCCCGGCCTTGATTATGCCACGCACGATGTGGGCAACTGCAAGCTGTCGGTCACCCGCTACGGCGCGATCGGGTTCATGTCATCGGCCGCGACCCAGGGCGTGGGGTTCGTCTACCCGTCATCCGGTGCGAATCACATCTTCTATGCAGGATTTGCCGCCGGCAACAGTTCCAGCTACTGCGTCGACCGTTACTATGAATCCACCAATGTCGACGATGACGACTGGAACACGACCACTGACCCCGACGGCACGGTCCACATGTACGAACCGTGGCAGAACAATATCGATGAGTACGCGACTGCCGGTTACGATGATTCAGGTCATCCCTCGCCTCAGGGGCTGGTGTGCGAACAGTATTCCTGGGCATGGGATGATGCCACGGCCAATGATTTCGTGATCATGAAGTTCGTCCTGCGGAACGACGGGTCTTCGACGATCAGCAACCTGAACGCCGCGGTGTTCGTGGACTGGGATATCGGCGATTACATGAACAACCAGGGTTCATCCGAAGCGGCTCGAAACTTGACCTGGATGTACGAAACCACGCCGTACGTCGGCGTGGAGATCCTTGATCCGCCGCGCACCACGCCGGCACGCAACCTCTCGTTCATCGATCATGACACCTACATCTACCCGTACGGCGGACTGCCGGACAATTACCAGATCCAGTTCATGGACGGTACGATCTCATTGCCTGCTTCAAGCTACGCTTATGACTGGTCGACCTGCAACTCAGCCGGTCCGTTCACGCTGGCGCCGGCCGGGACTCAGATCGCGGCGTTCGCGATACTTGGCGGCAATAATCTATCTGACCTGCAGGCTAACGCGGACACTGCCTACAACCGCTACTGGAACTGGACCGAAGTGCAGGAAGGTACTCAGCCGAAATTCATTGCGAAGATGACGGTATTGCCCGCGGTTTCCACGGGGCATTTCGATCTCCAATACAGCTTGAGCGCCATTAACCCGCTGAATATAAAGGTCTTTGATGCTTCGGGCCGGCTGGTAAAGGAACGATCGCTCAACCCGCCGGCAAAAACCGGATCTCTTGGCGTCGACCTTGGCGACTCTCCTCAGGGCATCTACTTCATAACCATGGAATCCGGCAACCAGACCAGCACCGAAAAGGTCATCAAACTGCACTAATACTGCTTCACTACATTGCGGATAGATCAAAAAGACGGGCCCGGGGTTCTTATTACCCCGGGCCTGGGGTTCATGGACCGCTTCGATCCTATTTTTATCTCTGTTTGTTCTTTATATAAAAAAACGCACCCATGGACGCCTCTGCCCCGTCCGCGCAGGCGGTCACGATCTGCCTTAAACCTTTGGACCGGATATCGCCGGCCGCGAACACGCCGGTCAGGTTAGTTTCCATATCCTTGTTGGTCAGGATAAACCCGTGTTTATCAAGTTTGATCGTATCCTTAAAATACCCGCTATTCGGCACCAATCCCGCGTAGATGAATATCGCGTTTACCTTAATATCCTGTTCGATGGCGCTCGCGTTGTCCCGAACAGTAACCGATTCAACCAGATCCTTTCCATTTATCCGGACTACCGCATGGTTAAGCAGGAACTTCGCGTGCGGCTGGTCCTCGAGTTCCTTTTGAAGAACCTGGTCGGCTGTTATATAAGGAAGCATTTCAATAAATGTAACGCTTTTGACAAAATTTAAAAGGAACCGTCCTTCCTGCAAACCGGAATTGCCGCAGCCGACAACCGCGACATCTGCGCCTTTGAACAGGGGACCGTCGCAGGTCGCGCAGTAGGTCACGCCCCGGCCCCGCAGTTCCTTCTCTCCCGGGACCTGCAACATTTTCGGGTAGGTCCCGGTTGCGATGACAAGCGCCGTGCTTCTGTATTCACCGCGGTCCGTATATACCAGGATACCATTAGTATCCTTCTTAATTTTATCCACGGCTGCGTGCAGGATCCTGGTGCCAAAACGCTGAGCCTGCCTGGTCATGAGCTCGCCGATCTCGATCCCTTTTATACCCTCGGGAAAACCGGGAAAATTCTCGATTCTATCGGTCGTTGCGGCCAGGCCGCCCGCCAGTCCCCTCTCGATCACGGCAACTTTCAGACCGGCTCGCGCTCCGTAAATGGCCGCAGTCAAGCCGGCCGGTCCCGCGCCGATGACGATCAGATCATATGTCATGGTGACCTCAATTCCCCAGATGAACCCTTATCCCGCTTAATCAAGTTTCTATCTTACTTTGATTATCTTCTTGGCTATTTTGCCGTCCATTTCCAGAAAATATATTCCCGGCGATATATTCAACGGTCGAATTGTACGACCCGTGATATCAAAAATCCTACATTTTTTATCGCGGGGCAATATTATCGCGCCGCTAATAATAGTTGCAGCAATATTTATTTGTTGAACCGATTTGATAGCAGCATCATCAATACTTTGCTCAGGTCCAGTCTTCATAAGATAAAAATCATAATTACCTGAGCCAAAGGAATTCGTAAAGCCTGCCACCATATAGCCTTGATCACTTGTATGCTTTACTGTAAATCCAATATCATCATGACTACCGCCACAGGTTAGAACCCATAAGGAATCTCCATCTGTATTAATTTTCCAGAGACAAAGATCTAGGTTGGATGGCAATAATGATAATCCACCAGCAATAATATAATTACAATCTATCGTTTCTTGAATTGAATATGCTATGTCATACGATGGCCCTCCATATAATTTCGTCCACAGTGTATCACCATTTGTATTTAATTTCAATATTAATATATCATCACATCCAGCACCATAGGAATATGTCCACCCCACAACCAGATAATAGTGATCAGATGTCTCGATAACATCACATGCTTTATCCATTAGAGGACCACCATAAACAAAAGTCCACAATGTATCACCAAGCGAATCTGTCTTAATGATATATGCATCATAATTCCCAGCACCAAATGACCTGGTCCAAGCAGCAATAATATAACCACCGTCCGATGTAGTGCTAACCTCATATGCTTGGTCATTATCGATCCCACCAAATGTCTTTGTCCACATTGTATCACCAAGTGAATCAGTTTTTACAAGGTATATGTCAAAGCTATCAGCACCAAATGCATTCGTCATTCCTGCAAGAATATAACCACCATCCGATGTTTGCTCAATACCGCTTGCTGACTCAATGCCAACTGAATCACCAATCATTTTTGTCCACATTATATCACCAAGTGAATCAGTTTTTACAAGATAAATGTCAAAGTTATCAGCACCAAATGCATTCGTCATTCCTGCAAGAATATAACCACCATCCGATGTCTGTTGTCCGGCATAACAAAATTCATCACCAATCCCGCCATAAACTTTTGTCCACAATGTATCACCAAATGGATTCGTTTTTACCATATAAAAATCATAATCACCTCCACTAAATGAGTTGGATTGGCCAAAAATGACATAACCACCATCGGTTGTCTGTTGAGCAGCCCTTCCCCAACTTCTTTCATCACCTACACCACCATAGGTTCGCGTCCATAATGTATCTGGTATTTGGGCATAACAAAAAACCAAAAATATTAAATTCACAGAGAATAAAATAACTTTTGATGTATTAGACATATAATCTTATTAATCTCCAGTATATTTTACATTTCCTAAAAGAATTGTCAAGATGAACTATTGCAGATATTTTGCTATTCTATTAAGCACAACAGTTGATTGGAGGATGACTTGTTCCAGTGCATAAACTGCAGGTGGTCGCAACTGTTGGCCATTGGGGTCAGCCCTCGAAATTAGAAATTATCTTTTTGACATAGAAGTTTATTTTTTTATCAACCGCCATCAATCGCTCAATCTGCAAACCCGCCTTACTCACCGCGGAAAACCGCAGGCCCACCACCTCGCCAATCTCAC
>DASVHD010000010.1 GCA_036382775.1 bacterium
TCCTTTTCGATGACCCGGTTTTCGCGCGTATGCTAAAGGCCATGATCATCCTGGGCATGGTTGTGGCGCTGTTTTTTATTGTTCCCAATCTGTTGCTGGTTATCTATTTGAGGAGCAAAAAGATCAGGCAGGCGATGCGGAGCTAACAATGGTTCCGAAGGTGTAGTCGCAGGCTTTAGACTGCGCAGTAATTTATTAATTTCGTGTTTAGCGCAACCTGAAGGTTGCGGCTGCATTCATTCTTAAAATTCTAAATCCGAAACCCTAAATCCTAAATAATTTCAAAATACTAATTTTTAAATTCAAAACCGTTTTGAACATTAGGATTTTGGATTTCGAATTTGTCTAGGATTTAGAATTTAGATATTCGTGCATTTTATATTTTGAAAAATATCGGTTTCCTTTTTTCAAACCCGCATACTGCCTTGAACCCGAACGACCGGGCGAACTCGTATCCTTCCTTGATCCCTTTGCCCAGGTCATCGACTTTGTGGCAATCCGAACCGATGGCGATATTTTCCACGCCGGCTTCTTTTGCCATGCGCATGAACATACCTGATGGATAGAATTCGTCAACCCGGCGCAGGCCAGCAGTGTTTATCTCCAGAGCCAGGCCCTGCTGCGCCATTTTTTTAAAGATCACGTTCAGCCGTTCAACCGGCAGTTGCCGCATCGCTTCTGCCCCGTAATACCCGATGCCGTATTTCTTATAGACGTCGAGATGCGCGAAAGTATCGAAGAGTCTGCTTTCAACCAGGGTTTCCGCCAACTTATAGTATTTTTCCATCAAGCGCGCGGCATCGTGCTTCGTGAAATAGCCTTCATATTCCCGGGAACTGTCGATGCATACGTGCTCAAGGCAATGGATCCCGGTAATCAGGTAATCAAGTTCCAGATCTGCGGTCATGTCCCGGAGACGCTTCTCCACGCCCTCAAAGAAACCGACCTCAAGGCCGAACCGCACGATCAGGCCGGACTTCCGGTATTTATCCTTGACCCGCCCGACCTCTTCCTGCAGGACTGCCAGCGATGTCGGCGACAGGGGCAGCACCTGCCCGTCCAGACGGATGACATTATCATTTCGCTTAGGATCAAGTTCGCAGTGATTGGTAAAGCATATTTCGCTCAAACCCAAATTAAGGGCGCGCCGGCAATAATCATCAAGCGAACCCTCGGCGTCGCTCGAATGGACAGTATGGATGTGATAGTCGATCACGACGCGTTCTTGCCGTTCGGATCCTCTCTCACGATCCGGTCGCGGCTCAGGATCACGTTCTCTTCCAGTGGCACGAAACGATCGGCTTTTTCCTTAAGGTCGTACGCCGTGTTCTCCGGGAACGAAAAGATCTCTACCCTGCGGTTCTTGCCCTTTATGAATTCCACGAGCGGAACAAAATCCCCGTCGCCCGATGCCAGGGCGACGGTATCGACGTGGTCGAGCATGCCCAGGATATCCAGCGCCATGCCCATGTCCCAGTTCGCCTTTGCCGAACCGTCGGACCGTGTGCGCACGTCCTTTATTTTCACCAGATACCCGATCCTTTCCAGGCTCGAGGCGAACGGTTTCACGTCACCATCGGGCGGCTGTACGATATACGCGTACGCCCGGACCAGCGTCCGTTTGCCCGTGATCAAACGCATCAGCTTCTCGTAATCGACCTTTGCCGCGTATCCCATCCGCGCTGAATAATACAGGTTCTGGGAATCGACAAAGATCGCGATATTCTCCTTCTTTCCAAGATCGAGCGATTCAATAAAAGTTTTCAACGAACGGATCTCTTCATATAGTTTATTACAGCTTTCCCTGGACTTTTCAAAATATGACTTGATATCGTTCATGGTTTGAAAAAATGGATCCAGTTTTTTGCCGACCACATCGTCGATCCTGGAATCGATGTCTCCGGCATCATGCCCGGTTTGACCCTGTTGCTCCGGCTGCGCGGGCTGCTTATTTGATTCCATATTTCCTCCTGAAATTCACTTGTCCAGCGGCACTGATAAGATGCTGACGGTTATTCCAGATTGAACTCGCGCCGTTTTGCCTCCGGCAGGTACCCGTAAAGCGAAGGCTGTGAACGTTCCCCCGGCGCGTTGGTCCAGATCAGGGTATACTCGTTCGTACCGCGGATATCAACGAATATGAATTTTATTCCAGTATAATAATCCCACTGTTTGTAGGGCTTTGAAACTTCAATATCAATGGTGCCTTCTTCGATTTCATCCGGCTCCCCGTATCTTATATAAATGCGCCCGCGGTCGGTCTTGTATCCCGGCTTATTCCCTTCCTTGTATTTTTCACGGGCATATTCGAACTTGTCGGCAATGGTATAGTAATTACGCCTGCTCCAGAATTTCTTTAGATAGCTCTCCTTGCCGGCTTTGTCCAGTGCTTTAAAATAACCGTATTCCTTGGCGGATACAAAATACTCGATCTCCTCATAATAAGGCAGGCCTTCGTAGCTGACCGGTTCAATGACCTGACGGCGGATCTTGAAAGGGATGCTCTTTTCCCGAACCCACTGCGCGCCGGAGTCCGATACCGTCACCTTGAACAAATAAGACCCGGCGCCCAGGTTCTGGATATTCAGACCGGCGTTCACCGGCTGCGTGCGGTACGTTTTTTTCACGCTCTGCGAAACACGACGCAGCGCCTTGCCGCTGGAATCAATGATCTCGTACGTGACGACGAGAGGCTGACCGGTGGGATCTGGTTTGTAAAGCTCAAAATAGACGAAAAGGTTCTTATCGTTTTCCTTGAAAAGATGCGAGGGCCGGGGCACGACCCTGAGATCGCCCTTGCACAGGTATCCGCTGCTCGTGTCCTTCTTGATCGCGCTGGCCAGAAGCACGCTGCTGAACGGGTACGCTTCCCGGTCCACGATCAGGCTGTCGACAACCGCACCCTGGTTGCCGCCGGATACAATGTTTACCTCGTACTGGTAGGAACCTTCATTGACGAACATCCCGAACTGCACGATGAATGCCAATTCCTCCTGTGCCGCGGTCTTAAAAGAAACGATGCCGAAATCGCGCTTAAGAACATCGGTCAGCGAATCCTGATGCACGCGGTCAAGCATTTTGAAACGGATCTCGACGCTGGCCGTGATCTGGCTGTCGGTCTCGGCGTAATCCAGATCCTGGTACGGTATTTCGCAGTTGAATTCCGCGTAAAAAACTCCCTGCGGGACCGCCTGCACGCGTCCGGTCGAATCCTGCAGCGCAACCGGCATCTGGAATATGACCGGGTCAACAAAAAAATTCAATGGCGCAGCGGCCAGGAATATCAAGAGCACCGTCATATGCGTTCTCCTTCCTGACTGATGAGATTGTACTCACCGAACCCGTGGCGGTCGTAAAAAATGAACCGCAGGTTCAGCTTGTAATAATACCAGACCTCATAGGGTCTGGTCGAAAGCTCGTACGGTTTTGACTGAACTTCAT
The DNA here is from genome assembly GCA_036382775.1 of bacterium. NCBI lineage: Bacteria > bacterium. The sequence goes on from DASVHD010000010.1 coordinate 3,442, forward strand.
CGGGCGCGCCGTATTTCACATAGATCCTCCCCCGGTCACTGTGCCATCCCCGGTCACCAAAGGAAAAATGCTCGTCGGCGTAAGTGATGCGTTGAAAATATTCCGTCTCCTTTTCATTATTCGACGTGTTGGGCGTGGGATCGTATTGTTTCCAGAACAAAATCCACAGGGAATCCCGTGCTTCCTTATCCGCTTTTTTCAATTCATCGATCTCCGACGGCGTCGCGATGTATTCGAGCTGGCTCACCCTTAAACGCCACGCTTTCTCATCCCGGTAGAACGGACGCGACACCTTAATAGGAACGACCAACTCGTCGGCTTTCTTGTTTTTGGTGAACAAAAGGAATTTAAGGAAGTATTCGGCGATCGGCAGTTCGCTGACGCTGATGACAAGGGAATCGTTATAGATCTCCTTTTTCAGAATCGAGTGGTGGATATCCCGGTCATAGAACCTGACCGTCATGCTGTCCGCCTCCCCGTTCTTGTTCAGGACGGTGAAATACACGGTCACCGTATCCGACCGCGCAAACCAGCGGATATTTGAGAGAAAACGCGCGCGCAGGATCTTGGCTTTCACGGCGAATATTTCATAGGCGTACAGGTCGATCACGCGAAGGCTGTAGTTCACCGCTGCGGCCGGTACCAGGATTATGATCGTGTCCTGGATATCCGCGCTGTCCAGGGTGACATTCCTTTCCCAGTAATCACCGGCGACCTGCGTATTCTTTTTGTCGTAAACCTGGAGCTGGATCTCATAACGGCCTGAAAACACGCTGTCGCGGAAGACGTTCTTGAGCTCATCCGGTGATATCGACAGGTAAATGCCGAGCTCGCTCGTTGAATCACTCAGGGGTATCGTCACGTTCTGGTATTGAACGGCCAGCAGAAATAAAAGGCAGATCATCGTTTTCTCCTTGATGCATGGATATTGAACACTTCACCCAGCGCGCTCGAGATCGTTCTCACAAACCTCACGCGCAGCCCGGCCCTGACATGGGGCGGGATCATTCTGAAATCCTTTTCATTATCCTGCGGCAGGTAGATCCTGCGGATGCCGGCGCGCTTTGCTGCAATGACCTTTTCTTTTATGCCGCCGACCGGCAGAACGCGGCCGGTGAGCGTGATCTCACCCGTGAACGCGGTGGCGGGATCAATGGTCTGGCCGCGGAACAACGAGGTCAGCGACATCACGACCGCCAACCCGGCTGACGGCCCGTCCTTTGGGATCGAGCCCGATGGTATGTGGATGTGGATATCCTGATCATCGACTGCATCATCGATGCCCCAGGCGCCGAGCCGGGTCTTCAAGAATGACAGTCCGGCCTGACACGATTCTTTCATCACATCGCCCAGCAGTCCGGTCAGGATCAATCCCCGTTTCCCTTTAATTCTGATAGATTCAATGAATATGATCTCGCCGCCGGTCGGTGTCCAGGCAAGACCCGTTGCCACTCCGATCTCACCCCGGCGCGCGGCGATTTCGGCAAAGATCTTGGGCGGCCCCAGGAATGTAGAAAGGTTTTTCTGGGTGACCCTCGCACCGCGTTTTTTGCCTTCCGCGATCGACTTGGCAACCTTACGGCAGACCGAACCGATCTCGCGCTCGAGGTTCCTTACGCCCGCTTCTCGCGTGTAATTACCGATGATGCCCTTAAGCGTGGTCTGGTCAAACACGACATCCCCGAGTTTCAGCCCGTTCTCCTGTATCTGCCGCGGGATCAGGTATTTTTTCGCGATCTGGAGCTTTTCCTCCAGGATGTACCCGGGCAGCTCGATGATCTCCATCCTGTCCTTGAGCGCCGGAATGATCGGATCAACAATATTCCCGGTGGCGATGAACATGACCCTGGAAAGATCAAAGGGGACTTCGAGATAGTGATCGGAAAAAGAATTGTTCTGTTCCGGATCAAGGGCTTCGAGCAGGGCCGACGACGGGTCCCCGCGGAAATCAGTGCCGACCTTGTCGATCTCATCCAGCATGAAGACCGGATTATTCGAACCGCAGCCTTTCAACGATTGGATTATCCGGCCCGGCAGGGCTCCGACATAGGTGCGGCGGTGACCCCGGATCTCCGCCTCATCACGGATCCCGCCCAGCGATATCCTGATAAATTTCCGACCCAGCGCCCGGGCAATGGATTTGCCCAGAGACGTCTTCCCGACGCCGGGCGGTCCAATGAAACACAGGATCGTGCCTTTGGAATCCGGTTTCAGCTTCTTTACCGCCAGGTACTCGAGGATGCGTTCCTTGACCTTTTCAAGGTCGTAATGGTCCTCATCAAGGATCTTCTTGGCACGCCTGATGTCATTATTATCCTGAGTCGACTGGGTCCAGGGAACCGACACGAGCCAGTCAATATAAGTCCTTGACACCGTGTACTCGGCAGCTTGCAAAGGCATCTTGGCGAGCCGGTCGAGTTCCTTGAACGCGGTCTTTTCCACGGTCTCGGGCATCCGGGCTTCGGTTATTCGCTTCCTGAGTTCCTCGATCTCCCTTGTGTGTTCATCGCTTTCACCCAGTTCTTTCTGGATCGCTTTCAACTGCTCGCGCAGGTAAAACTCGCGCTGGCCTTTGTCGAGCTCGTTCTTGACCTGGGACCGGATCTTTGCTCCCAGTTCCAGGATGCTGATCTCCTTTTGCAGCAGAGGAATAAGCTTGGCGAACCGGTCCTTCGGATCAACGGTCTCGAGCAGGGCCTGCTTGTCGGGAAATTCGAAATTTGTATAGCTGGTCACGAAATCCGCGAGCCGGTCTGGATCTTCGATGTTCATGATGATCGCGCCCAGTTCGTCGGGCAGGTAAGGGGCCAATGACACCAGCTGCTGGAACATGGTCACGACATTGCGCATCAACGCTTCCAACGCCATGGTCTTTTTGTATTCATGGGCGATGGTCTCGATCTTGGCCTTGAGATAAGGCTCGGCCTGGGAAAAACCCGTGACCCGGAACCGTTTTAACCCCTTTACCAACAGCCTGATCGTGCCATCGGGGAACCTGAGCATCTTCGTTATCTGAATGACGCAGCCGATCTTGTAAACCTCGTGCGGTTTCGGCTCTTCGATGTCGGGGTTCAGCTGCGTTAGGGCACCGGCGAGCTTGCTGGTGGTCAGTATTTCATCGATCAATTTTGCCAGCTTTTGCGTCTGTATGATCAGGGGAACCGTTTGTTCCGGAAATACCACGCCGCCTTTGATCGGAATGATCCCCAGTTCGTCAGGAATGGTTACTGCTTTTTCTTCCATGTATTCCTTATTATTCTTTCCGATCGATCAGGTCAATCACCGTCGACCGGCACGACGTGCTCCTTTACCACGGGGACCACAATGATCAGAATACCGTTGTCATAATGGTACTGGCATTGCCGCGCTTGCACCGGCACGGGAAAGTCGATGCGCCGTAAAAAATAACCATAGGGTATTTCTAAGTTATGATAGGTACAGTGTTTTTTCTCCATGGCAGCCGGTGATCTTCGCACGCCGTCGATAAGCATGCTGGTCCGCGATATCCGCACGGTGGTCTCGCCAAGCCTGATCCCGGCGATCTCAATACTGATTATCAACCTGTCATCCGCCAGATAGAGATCATAAATAGGTTCCCAGTTTATTAACTCCCGGTTAAAGAAAACATCGCTATCCATGCTGAACATGGTGAGATCCGCGGCCGACGCTCCGGGTAATTCTTTCGGGAAAACGATCCTTAACCCATCCTTTTTAGTTTCCCTCATTTTTCCATGCCGTTTTCGGGGAAGCGTGTTTTTCATCTTTTTTGTCCGTTTCATCCGGTTAAAGTATAGCACAAAAACCGGATCTGTCAAGAATATCCGATGGCTCATCATATCGTTTAGAGTCTTGACAAGGCATAATTATTTATTATAATATACAATAATAAGAAGATCTATTTTATTGTAGCGATATGACGACTTAAGTCTTATGTAGAATCATGATCGTTGTATTGACAATATAAATATTTCGGCTACAATAAAAATTACGCTCATTAACGTACGTATTGTTGTTGGAAGAATATTTTCATTAATATACAAAATAAAAAGGAGGTGATGTCATTAACATTACCATAGTGAACAATCTCCCTGTCATGACAGGGAGATTGAAAAGAATTAAACCTTAAATGAAGAAGGAGGAATTTATGAGGAAATGTTTAGCATTGATGTGCGTTGCCGTGTTCCTGTTTGCCGCGAGCAAGGGAACGGGAACGGTCACAACTACCAGGGTTGCCCAGCCAGCCGTAAATGAACCTGTACAACCGGTAGTCACGGTCGAACGGACCGGATCCTATCCAACCCAACCCGAAGCGTCCAAGAGCTATTTCGTCCCCGTAACATACGGCAACGCGACTGAAATTTCGTTCTCCAACGGGATCGTTTTTAACACGATAAATTTAGGTAAAAGCGGCGAGCCTCAGCTGCCCGAAGACCTGAAAATAAGCTATCAGGATAATGAAAGCGGCTACTATATTATCCAGTTCAGCGGGCCGGTTTATAAGGCCCAGCGCGACTGGATCCAGTCAAAAGGCATCGACATCCATTTCTACATCCCGAACTATGGTTTTGTCTGCACTATTAACAACAAAGCGCAAGCCGATGAAATCAGGGCTAATCCGGCGGTCAACTGGGCCGGTATTTACCAGCCGGCGTACAAGATCTCAACCTTGTTTGACCGGGAAGGACAGGAGCCGAGCGTGGTGATCCTGCTGTTCCTGGATGCCGACCTTAATTCGACCTTGAATGAAGTTCGCGCGGTAACCAGCCGCAGCGAATTCGAGGTTTCGGACAACGGCATCAACAAGATGATCTTCGGCGTGGTCAACAAAGACCAGCTGCACCAGCTGGCGCGGATAAAAGGCGTGTACTGGATCGAACCGGACCTGGAAAAGAAACCCCTTAACCAGCAGTACCAGTGGGTGGTCATGACCGGGTACCGGGCATCGGTTCCGACCGGTGATGATAACACCGCCCGCCGCATGTGGGGCATGGGGATCATCGGCCAGGGCGAGATCATTGGACATGGTGATTCGGGCATCAACACGTCTCATTATGCCGCCCGCTCCGGCAGCGCGGCGATCACGACCTGGGGCGTTTATCCCGCGCACAACGCCATTGTCGCGTATGATTCAGGATCCCTATCAACGATCCTATGGGGAGATATCAGTCCTTACCATGGATCCCATACGTCAGGCACGATCTCGGGCGATGACACAACTCATGCCACTTCCTACTATGACGGTATCGCTAAGATGGCGAGGATCTACCATAATGACTGCGGCGGTGCAAGTTCGACCAGTATCTACACGTTCGGCGACCTCAATGACCTCTTCATCCGGTCGTATAACAAATATTACGCGTCGAACGGCATCAGAGCGTATTCCCATTCCAATTCATGGGGTGCATCGGCCTATGGCGCCTACACCGCGACATCCCTGGCTTCTGATCAGTTCATGTGGGGACACAAGGACTACTGCATTTTCTATTCAATGGGAAACGACGGCGGTCCTAACACGACCGTCGGCGCGCCGGCTTCGGCAAAGAACGTCGTATCCGTGGGCGGGACTTCCAACAGCACGTCCTGCCGGACTTTCTACACGGTATCCAGCCGCGGTCCGTGCGCGGACGGCCGCATGAAACCGGATATATTAACCCCGGGAAGCGGCATAACTTCTTCCATCTCGGGCACTGCTACATACGGCTCGATGAGCGGTACGAGCATGGCATGCCCGGGTGCGGCCGGCTCTGCCGCCCTGGTCCGTCAGTATCTGAGAGAAGGCTGGTATCCATACGGCAAGAAAGTCGCCGGTGCGGCGTGGTCTTATATCAGCGCGGCAATGATCAAGGCCGTTCTGATCAACTGCGCCGATAACGACATGACCGGCTACACAACCCCCAATAACAATACGGGCTGGGGCAGGATCGACCTCGACAGCGCTTTATATTTCAACGGCGACACTCGCAAGACTATGGTCTTTGACGACACGATCGGCGTTCTGACCGGCGAACGTGTGGAATACCATTTCAACGTTCCATCCGGCGCGGCGAACCTTAAGATCGCGGTGGTCTGGACCGATTATCCGGGCACCCCGTCAGCCAGCCGTCAGCTCGTCAATGATATCGATGTCACGGTGTTCGGTGACGGTACGACCTATTTGGGCAACGTCTGGGCAAGCGGCCAGTCTACGACCGGCGGTTCCAGGGACAGCTTGAACATCGTCGAATGCGCGCGCAGAAACGCGCCGACCGCCGGTGACTGGCTCGTGCGGATCGAAGGCCGCAATGTACCGCTGGGTCCCCAGCCGTTCGCGCTGGTCATCAGTTACAACGCGACCTCGGTCGCCGGTGCGGTCACGACCGATAAACCCGTGTACCGCGCTAACGACTTCTTCATTGACACGGTCAGGGTCAGGGTCGAGGACACGAATTACGGCACAGTCGGTGTTCGCGACACGGTCCGCGTCACGATCCATGGCAAGTACATAGAAGCCGCGGTCGAGACCCTGAAGTGCGCCGAGTTGGCCGAGAGCGCCTACGTTTTCAAAGGCTCTATCCCCCTGCTCTTCCACAAACCGGTCCATGGCGACAACCGCGTATCGGTCTGCCAGGGTGACACAGTAACCGTTACCTATGTAGACGCCAGCCCATCTTATACCTGTTATACCTGGGCCGCGATCGACGCCGACTACTTCATCATCAGCAATGTTCACTGCGAGAATATCGACGCTTTCTCGGTCGATGTATGCTGGACCACGAACGACAACAGCACGAGCAAGGTCTTCTACGGCACCAACCCATCGAACCTCAACCTCACGGCTCAGCTGGATACTCCCTACATGATACCGCATCGGCTAAAGCTGACTGGGTTGTCCTCCAAGACCACCTACTACTACGATGTCGAATCCAAGGACTTCCGCGGGAACCTGGTGCGCGACAACAACCATGACGCGCACTATTCGTTCACGACCAAGGGATCTGCCGGCACCGACGTGCTCGTCGTTCTGTTGAATTCCAATTTGCAGGGCGAAGAGTTCGCGCATCCGGAATTCCTGCAGACGGCATTGACCGCGGGTGGCTGGACCTATAACTGGTGGAACACCAGGGACAACGGCCAGTTCACGCGTAACCAGCTCAAGCAGTACAAAGCGGTCTATTTCCAGGTCGGACAGGAGAACTATCCAGTCTGGACAGTGGCCCAGAAGGAAACGATCAAGCTCTACCATGATGGTGGCGCCCGGTTCTCCATGACCGGCCATGACGCCGGATGGGACCCCTGGGCGAACTCACCGACCGCGGATACTCTGTTCTGCAAGAACTACCTGCATTTCCGCTACCGCGGCGACATCGTCGCCACGACCTGGACGACATTATACGGCATGCCCGGCGATCCGATCAGCGGTGCCTTTACCGGCGGCGTCACGTATCAGCCGTTCCGACAGGGCGCGGCCGGCGATTCGATCCTGCTTTCCGGCACCGGCGCGGCCGGGACCGGATCGTTCGTCTGGCACGGCAATACGGGCGGCGATTCCTGCGCAATCAAGTGGGAATCAACGAATAACATGGGTTCGCTTGGTGACGGGATCTGGGGCGGATATCACACCCGGGTCGTTCATAACGGGTGGGAGATCACCCAGATCGACACGACCATTCCGAACAGCGCGACCAGAGCCACGGTGCTTAATAACGTCTTTATCTGGCTGATCGGTCATGATCATCCGGATGTGACCCTGACCTCGCCAGTGGGAGGCAATACCTACACGACCAGCCCGATATCGATCGCGTGGACCGCGACTGCCTATGGCGGTACGACCATAGATTCTACCTGGATCGAATACTCGCCGGACGGCGGCCAGACCTGGTTCACGATCGTCGCGGGCACGGGCATAACCTCGCCCTACTCCTGGAACATCACGTCCCTGAGCAACGGCGGCAAATATCAGGTTAAGGTGACGGTCAGCGATGGCGGCCTTTATCCATCGATGAAGGGCTTTGCCGCGACCACAAACTTCACGCTCAACCGCACCGGCGGCGACCTGACCGGACCGGTCACGATCCCTAACTCGATCGTCATGCTGGCGAATGCCAACCCGAAGATCGTTACGGGCGCGGCCAGCGACACCCTCGTGAGTTTCACGGCCGTGATCAGCGATTCCGCGACCGGCTTGAGCACGATCGGCGCGGCCCGCTGGTTCATTGCGGGATACGACACGTTCAACTGCTACGCGAATGACGGCTCTTATAACTCGGTACTTGAGACCGTAAGGGGCGATATCCGGATCTTCTACCTGCCCGGAACCACGGACATCTGTTCGCTCTACGTGCGCGGACGGGATAACGCGGCAAAAGCTCTGAACTGGGGTATCTGGTACATGCGGACATTCACGCTCATTGACGGCGGTCTGGGCATCAACGTCGATGAGTTCGGCACGATCATCCCGTTCTCCTACGGGCTATCGGTCCCGCTGCCCAACCCGTCGGTCAACCACATCAAGATCGCGTTCGCACTGCCGCATCCGAAGAAGGTCAAGCTGAACGTCTACAATAGCGTCGGACAACTGGTCAAGACGCTCATTGACGAACACCGTGCGCCCGGCGTTTACAACGTGGTGTGGGACGGCACGGATGACAACGGGCGTTCGGCCGCTGCCGGCATCTACTTCTACCAGTACTCGACCGATGAATTCAAAGACACCAAGAAAGCGGTTCTGATAAGGTAACGACAAACACAGCACTAAAACCGCCCCGTTTTAAACGGGGCGGTTTTTTTTGTCAACTTGATCGTTTTCACAAACGTATTACTATTGACAATACGCTGGAATATGAATATTATTCTTTATTATCTTTATTATAAGGAGGTATTATGAAACTTTACAGATTGCTGGGTTTATTTTTTTCCGTTTTGATCTTTCATTCACTGGCACTGGCATCCGCAACTCCCAATTTGATCCCCGTAAAGACCCTGCACAGTCAAAATATAAAGCGTGATCTTCTTGACCAGCGTAACCCCGGCGACACGATATTTTTCGATGATTTCGAATCCGGAGCAGTTGGCTGGACATCAATGGACATGGTCATCTCGGATACTTTCTGGCACATTGATCTTTTGAATGCTTATGAGGGCAACTCCTTCTGGTGCGGCACCATGTCCTTGCCCGGCTGGATCAATCCCAACTACGGTTACGGCGATGAGTGGGCGCAATTTCTGGAATCGCCCTCGATCGATCTGGGCAGCGTGACCGGCGATACCGCGCTGCTTACATTCGCTCACCGCCCGTCCAATGAGAGCCCGTCAGGCGGTTATCCCGGCGATCAATGGGACGGCTGGGACTGTATCACGGTATGGATATCCACTGATGACGGTACGACCTGGACGACGATCGAACCCGATACGATCCACTGGCCGAACACCGCTTACAATATCAGGGCGGCATGGAGTTATTACTATAATTATCTAGCGGGAGAATTCGACTCGGTCCCGGGCTGGGGATGGGGTCCGAATATGTCCTGGAGCGATGTCGGGTTTGACCTGACCCCTTATATCGGCGGCACCGTCAGGATACGGTTCACCGGTTTCTCTGATCCGGCAGAATCCGACCAAAGCGGCTCAGGCTCATACAGCGGTATGTGGAACCTGGACAACATCCGGGTATACGACAATCTTGACAATACCTATTTTTATGAAAACGGCGAGAATGGCATGGGACAATGGAGCGCTCATCCCACTAATCCACTCGGCGATTACTGGCATCTTACCACCCTCAACTCGCATAGCCCCACGTATTCATACGGATGTTTCGACTCGTTAACGGGCCAGTTCCCCCTGACCGGCACATACTGCGCTCTTGTTTCGCCGTATTTCGATCTCTCTGACGTCTCCACGGGCGAACCATGCGAACTCGATTTTTACTTAAACTACGCTTACCTCAATCCGTATGGTGACGACGGCTACAGGATCGAACTGAGTTCTGATAAAGGCGCGACGTGGTACAACGCGACCGGTTATTATTATAACGGCAGCACGAACGGTAACTGGGTAAGTTTCGGCCAGCAATACGGTCCCGTCATTCTCGACGACCTGGTGGGCATGGACAGCATCATGTTCAGGATCGTGAGTTGGACCCACCGCGTCAGCACGCCTGGCAGCGGGCTTTTTGTTGACGACTGCATTATCACCGGCAAGTACATCGAATTCCCGACGCCCGATCAAGTGCTCATCTATGATGACGACCTCGACGCCCAGGATGTCTACGGCTTTGGCTGGGAAAAATACTATGAGAGCTCGCTTGCCAATATCGGCTACCGGTGCACGCGGATCAGCGAAGCGGACAACGGCGTCCCCGATTCCCTGTACCTGCGGCAGAACGGCATGGTCATCTGGAACCTGGGACCCAAGGGCTGGAAATATCTCCCCGAGAACCCCATCAACGACGCCGCTCTGCAAAATTTGTTCGGTTACTTGAGGATGGGCGGCAAACTGCTCCTTGTCGGGGAGGATTTCCTTTACAACAACTTCCCCTGCTATTTTGCCGATTCGATCCTGTTGATCACCGCGGTCACGAACGACATTGGCTGTGACAGCGCTGTCGGGATCAGCGGCGATCCCATAAGCGACGGACTGAACTGCCCGATCGATTTCAACCACCTTAACGGCAATAATTACGGCCTGGACTATACTGACGACGTTACCACCAGTGCCACGCCGGTATTTCTGAACAACCGCTCGTCAAATCCTTCGATGCTCAGGACATCGGCCGGCGCTTACCGCGTGGTCTTCTCTACTTTCCCGATCGAGGCGATCACGAGCTTCCAGCTTCGCGATACCCTGATGAGCCGGATCATCAACTGGATAGATCCGTACCCGCCGGCGCCTAACGTCATCGCCGCGGTACCGCATCCGCCGACCGGCATCACGGTCTCCTGGCATCCCAATCAGCCGCAGGACCTCGCAGAATATCATGTTTACGGCGCCCACGCTTACAGCGGCCCTTACAGCCTGATCGGCGTAGCGACCCCGTTGGAGACCACCTATACCGACACATTGGTCTTGCTTGATTCCACTTATTATTACGGCGTAAAGGCCTATGACTGGTCAGATCAGGAGAGCGGCATGTCAAGGATCGTCAGCACGATATACCAGGTTGGCGTTAAAGAAGATGTGTCCCGGACGGTCAAACCGTATGTCACCAATTTCAGCGCCCGACCCAATCCGTTCCACGCCCGGCTTGACATCATGTACTCGCTTTCCGGCAAACTGAAAACAACGCTCAAGGTCTATGACAGTGCCGGACGGATGGTGCGTGATCTGACTCCGGTCTTCAACGCTCGATCACAGAACTACTGCGTTCCGTGGTCAGGCACGGACATGTCGGGTAGAAACCTGCCCGCCGGCGTGTATTTCATACAGCTTGACGCCGGCGATGTTAAATTGACCGAAAAAACGGTCCTGTTAAAGTAAGAGCCGGGAGGAAACATGAAAAAATTGACTATATTGATAATCGCAGTTGCGCTTACAGAGATCGCCTATGGCAGCGCCGGCATGCTTGAACCCCTGGCGACATTGTACGGACCATCTAATTACGGCAAAACCGTGATCAGCGGTGTTGACATCAACGGCGGCGGCGCTGGCGACATTGTCGTAGGTTCTTATTTTGACGGACCGGGATACGAAGGCATGGTCTATGTTTATTTCGGCGAAGGCTTCGACACCATCCCGGACCTGCGCTTTAAAGGAGAAACCGGTTTCAGCTTTTTCGGCGAAGCCATATCCTTTTGCCCGGACCTCAACGGCAACGGCAGTTCGGAACTGGTCGTCGGCGCGAGGCTTTATAACGGCGGAGTGGGCAAAACTTACGTGTACTTTGGAGGAGCAGGGATCGACACGGCGGCTGATCTGACCCTTGTTTGCCCGACCGGCAGCCTTGAGCAGTTTGGATTCGCGGTCGCGTGCGGCAACCTCACCGGCACCGCGTCACCGGAGATAGCGATCGGCGCTCCCTGCTATTTTGACGGCTCGAACAACACTGGCCGGATCTATCTGTTCACCGACGTCAGCGCGGCTGGACCCGCCGATACCCTGATCTTTGCGGGTGAAAGCGGGACCGGGTCGGACGAGCTCTTTGGCTCGGCGATCGCCACTGGACGGATGGACGGCAATATCGATGCCTGGGATGATCTGCTGGTGGGCGCGCCAAGCGCCTATTATTCGGGAGGCAAAGCATACCTGTTCTACGGAAGCCCAACCATGGACATCAACCCGGATCTGATCTGGCAAGGCGGGTCAGGGGAGATACTGGGCGCCTCGGTTGCGAGCATCGCCGATATAAATCACGACGGCATGCAGGATTTCGCCATCGGTATTCCGCAGCGCAATAGCGGCCGCGGTGCATGCTATATCGTTCTCGGCAAAACGTCGCAGGATACAACGCCGGATTATATCCTGAACGGGGATCTGGACGGCGGCAATTTTAGTACCAGTATCAGCGCGGTCGGCGACGTTAATAACGATGGGTATTCAGATCTGGCGGTCGGCGCAAAAAATTACAACAGCGGCGTCGGCAGAATATTCCTGTACGCGACCGAATTTGATACTGTCTATGAAGCATACGCGGACGCGCCCGATCCGAACAACAGTTTCGGCGTTTCTATTGCCGGCTGCGGGGACTTGAATGGCGATGGTTTCGACGATATCATTGTCGGTTCGGATGGCAGCACCGGGCGAGCTTATATCTATCGGGGCCGCGACGAATTCGTGCCGCCGGTGATCGACAGCGTCACCGCTTTAAGCGACACGGGATATTACGGACCGTTCGTAGTTTCGGCATACATTTACGACTCGACGGGCATCTCGAGAGATTCGCTTTACTGTAATGTCAACGGCGCTGGTTATGTCCCCATGGCGCATGACAGCGTAAACGGCCAAACCTTCTTCTTCCACATCCCGGAACAGCCGCCGCCGGCTTACGTGTCAACAACGGTCGAATGGTATCTCATGGCCCGGGACAACAGTTATCCCAGCATCAATCTCACGTGCTCGCCTCCCCGGGGCGCAGCATCGCCATATTCGTTCCAAATATTCGACCGGGCCGGGCCGGTGATCACCAATACGACCGTCTGGGCTGATACCAGCTTCCTCGGACCATACCAGATCTACTGCAACGTGACCGACGCTTCCGGTATCAGCCTCGTGAAGCTGTGTTTTTGGGAATCTCCAGGCCAGCAGCACATCCTGCCGATGTATCCGACCGGCACGCCCAGCCAGTACTATGCGTCGATACCGGTGCAGAACTACGGCCGGATCATCGCCTACCGGGTTGAAGCCCAGGACAGTTTTGCCATGCCGAACATGGGTTATGACCCGGAAGATTACCCGACCGGCTATGCATTCATCATCGGACCGGTCAATCCCGCGTTACTGCTGGTTGACAACGATAACGGCGACACGATGGAGGTCTATTATAAAAAAGCGCTCGACTCCCTGCAGGTCAGTTATTTCACATGGCCGGATTCCTGGGGTTCGCCGCGGAATCTTATGGGCGACAATTTTCCCGTCGTAGTGTGGTTCACCGCCCAAAAAACCTCTAATATTCTCATTGCGAAAGACCAGGACAGTCTCGCCGCCTTTTTCACGCGCGGCGGGAAGCTTTTCATATCCAGCCAGAACCTTGGCGAAGATATCGGCGCTACTTCTTTCTACCAGAACTACCTGCATGCCCAGTTCGATTCGGGCATGATCACCGAGATGCGAGCCATCACTGTGCCGGGCGATTCGGTCGGCGATATCTATAAAGATACGATCTCGATCGGCGGGATCGGCGGCGCCGACAACGCCGATTCTAAGGACCGGATCTTCCCCCTTGCCGGCGCCGATTCGGTGTACCGCTACCGGCAGATAGGCGGCAGCGCAGCCATCAAGTACAAGGACGCGGCCACTGGTTACCGGGTCGTTTATTTCGCTTTCCCATGGGAGGCGATCGACGGTACGCCGGTATTGTTCGCGCAGCGGGGACCCGTAATGGTCAGTGTGCTCAGATGGCTCGGCGTTATCCCCGGCGTTGCGGAAAATAACCCGGGTGTTCCCGGACCGGTGTTTGCATTGAACCAGATCAAACCCAATCCGTTCAGTATCCGGACCCGGATCCAATATTCAACGCCTGCCGAAGAGCACGTTTTCCTTAAGATCTATGACCTGAGCGGCCGGCTGGTAAGGGACCTCTACTCAGGCAAGGTCAAACCAGGAACATACTCCTGCACCTGGGAAGGAAACGACAATGCTGACCGGCTGGTACCCAGTGGTGTGTACTTCATCATCTATGAGAATTCGCAGGCCCGGAAAAGCCAGAAGATCGTGCTGACGCATTAGCGTTTGAAGGCTTGACAAGCGATAGAATGTGCCTATAATTTTATAATATAGGTATGAAGGTAAGGGCTACCCTTAATTAAATAAAGATAAAGGGTAGACTTAAATCTTTTTATTGGATCAGTTCTTTGAAAAATGAACATAAATATCTTAAAAAGGAGGTGGTGTCCTTAAGCCTGCTAAAAGTAAGCATGTGGTCAGGAACAATGGATCGTAGTGATACCATTGAATAAAGCTAAAAAAGAAAATCAAGGAGGTTGTTTATGAAGAATACGCTTAAATTAATGTTCATGCTTCTTCCCCTGGTGCTCTTAGCTGTTCCGAGCAACTGGAAAGAGGTTAAGACCTTCACCCAGCCGGACGGATCCAGTTTCCAGGCCAGGCTCATCGGTGATGAGCATTATCACTTTTTTGAAGACCTGGAAGGCCATACGATCGTTCAAAACAATAACGGCTGGTATACGTACGCAAAAAAAGATAACGGCTTGCTGTCGCCGACCGAATTCATCGTCAACCGAAGCGCGCCGCCCTATGAAACACCGATTAGGCCTTCAGCCGAGGTGATCGCAAAGCTCCCTGAGAATAAGGATAAGGTGATCAATACCTGGCTGCCATCGGTCATCGCCAATGAGAACAAAATAAAGCGCCTGGGGAAAGAAAACGCAAGCAATGAGGAAAAAACCGGGATCCTGGCGTTGACCGGGCAGAACGCGCTGATTTGCCTTTTAGGCGCATTTAGCGATTCGGGGTTCGGATGGAATGCGGTCGGACAAACGCCGGCTGCGAACCTCGAGAGAAGGCATTTCATGGGCATTGCCTTTGGCGACAGCGTCCCCCCCTATGTACCAGATACATCGGTTTACTCGATGAACAACTATTACTGGGAAGCGACCTACGCCAAGTTGAAATGGATGGGCGACGTCGATTCGATCAGGAGTTCGGGCATGACTCGAGCGGCAGCTAACACATCGACTACCACGTATATTTCAAACGCATGCACCGCGGCAAATGCCTATGTCAATTTTGCAAATTACGACCTCGATAGTGACGGCGACGTCGACCAGTTGTTTGTCATCCATCCCGGGTATGGTGAGGAGGAATCAGGCAATACCGCTGACATCTGGTCTGCGTCATACACCGGTTCTTTTGGGACATATGACGGCAAACTGGTGAACCGCGCCGTCGTTATCCCCGAGAACGCGAAGCTCGGCGTTTTCTGCCACGAATTGTTCCACCAGTTCGCGTCCGCGCCCGACCTTTACGATTACGATTATGACGGCAACGGCGTCGATGTTTTCTGTCTTATGTCTTCAGGCTCATGGAACGGCAACCCGGGCGGCGCCTATCCTTCACATATGTGCGGTTACCTGAAATATGACTGCGACGGTTCATGGAGCTCGATCGGCGGCTGGCTAGGCAATGCAGCGGTCCTGGACTCGGCGGAATTGACGACCTGCGGGAAATACAACATCACCCAGCTGGATTCCCAGCCCGGAACCGCGCTGAACTATCCGCGCGTGATCATGGTGCAGAACACCACCCTGCGCTCCGTGGGTGAGCTGTTCTTCCTGGAGAACCGCCAGTTGACCGGCCGGTATGAAAGCAGCCTGCCGAGAAGCGGTCTTGTGATATATCACCGGGACGGCACTGACATGTCGGGCGCGCGTTATAACAATGGTCCGCCCGCTTACCAGTATTACCGGCTGTTCACGGAACGCAACCTCTTCGATCCCAACTGGTACTACTATCTATCATCAGTGATTACCGGTAGAGATACCGTTAAATACTCACCGAACGACTTCTTTGCTCCGTTTGCCGCTGATTACGGGTACGCCAAGTTCGACTCCACAACGATCCCTAATTGCGGAAGGAACACGCGCTCGGGTACGACACCGGCTGGCTGGGGACCTTCGGTCACAGGCATAAGCAAAACAGGTTATAATATGTCCTTTTTCTTGAGCCGCATGACAAACACAGGGTCCCTGGCGGCAATAAGCCTTAATTCCTACGTCATAAAGGATCCGGTCACTTCCGGTACGAATAACGGCGCGGACAACCTGTTCAACGCGGGCGAGACAGATTCCTTGATCCTGACATTCTACAACAGCGGCGCGCTTGCGACCGCGGTCCAGGAATCATTGTATACCAGCGATCCTTATCTAACGATCGTCCCCGCGGCGAGAAAGACGATCGCCGCGTCGATGGCAAATAATTCCTATGCCAGCGACGCTTCAAACCCCTACGTGGTCCAGGTCGGCTTCAACACGCCGCCCAACTACACCGCGCAATTGAAATACAAAGTATGGGCTACGGGCTACGCAGATTCCGGAGTGCTGTGCATCCCGGTCAATGCCACTAATATCGCCTGGAGATTCAACTTCAGCACGGTAACCCATCCCGATTTCAAACCGCTGGCAATATCAGTGTATAGGGACACGATATTTCTATCGGATGGCGATTCACTGCCGCCGCTTGCGGGTTCCTGGCGCTTATACAAGTTCAGTCCCACTGGCGCGCTCATTACTTCTGCGGCGAATCCCGGCATGCGTTACAATGGTGCCTGTGATATCGCGGCTGACGGAAATATCTACTGGTCCAACGGCGATACCCTTATCCAGACGACCAGGACATTGACCACGGTCACTCCCAAGGTCAGGCATTACAATGTCGACTGGGCTAACGTGCAGATCAAACGGGTAAGAGGCGTAACCTTCCCGCCGAGATATGCACCCATCAACTATATGAACGATTCCACTTTTGTCTACTGGCACGTCTACTATCTGGCAGACGGCGTTACCGGGTTGTTCGAGGAATCGCTCCGGGTCGAATCGAGACCGGCATCAGCCGGTACCGCGCTCAGCCGGGGGAAGTGGGTGATCCCTGAGGGAACACTAGCCCCCCAGGATCACTGGCGCAATGGCCGGGGTATCGAGCACGACGGCTGGCGTATGTGGCGCATCTGTCTGTTCACCAACGAGATCTACCGCGGACGCGCGCCGGCCAGCGCTTCGACATCGATCGACACTTTGCTTACCATCCAGAACCCGAACCACTGGGGCGTGTATCCGGGCTATGATATTGATTTCCAAGGAAAGAATCCCTTACTCGCCCTGGATACTATGTTGCCTTACAGCCGCGGCAACAAATACTATCTCTGGACAACGAACATCGAGAATTCCGAGGTCTTCAAAATCGACGTGACGACCATCGTCCTGCCATCGGAAGTGTCCAATGTCACGGCCGTCAGTATGGGTGGCAGCAGTGTCAAGGTCAAGTGGGATAACAAGAATTACTCGACCAACCCTGACTCCATCGAAAAGGTGGAGCGATACATCGTGTACCGGACCACCGCTGTCGGAGCGCTCGGCGACAGCGTCGGCTATATCACGGCCTCGGGTTCAGGCGTGGCATCGGATTCGTTCATGGACGTGCTCCCCGGCCCGGTCGAGGCCGATTACTGGTACCGGGTTTCGGCAGTGAACTGGCACGGCTTTACGCCTGGTTACTCGATCTCAGCCGGACCGATCGTGGGCATCGAGGAGAACCCGGGCAACGTCAAACACCATAACCTCTTCTACGACATCGCCCCGAGCATCACGGGCAGACGCCTTACGCTGCAGTACGAAGTGGCGCAGGATTGCAAGGTCACGCTTAAGATCTACAGCACGCTGGGCGCGCTCATCCGCACGGTGGCAGCCAGAAAACTCACTCCCGGCAAATACACGACCATATGGAACCTGACCGACAACCAGAGCCGCCGCGTCGCCAACGGTGTTTACTTCGTGAAATTCGAGACCGATCAAGGCTACGAAAGAACGCAGAAACTCATCCTGAATAAGTAACAATGGTAGATTACTCAGCGCTCCCCGCAAGGGGAGCGCTGAGGGTCACAGAATTGGCGTGCGATCGCCTAAAAGGAAACTTTTTGATCATTTTCATATGAAAAAATATCTGGCATTGCTGATAATCTTTGATTCATTTTTACTCGGTCTGACCATAGACGTTCCGGTCAGCATGACAGACTATGAAATCGAAACCCGCCTGGGTTATGACCGCATCACGGTCAAGAGCGCAATAACCGCCGGCAATCCGGGTGCTCCCGAGATCCCGGTTCTAACTTATTCTTACTGCCTGCCTGTCAACGAACGCGCGCGTTCCGTGAATATCGTCGAAGAGGTCTGGCAGGATATTGCCGGAACATATTACCTGTTCCCCGAACAAGCCGCCACGTCGATCGAGGAACCCGAGTCGTTCACGCTGCCTGACCAAACCCGGTACGATTCTGACGAATGGTATCCATGCCAGACCATTATCGATCAGTCATCCGGCAACCTCCGCGGGTACCGCATCGTTCAATTTTCCCTGGCGCTTTTCCGGTACCAGGGATCGGGCAGAAAATTGCAGCGGCTCACGAAGGCAAAAGTGATTATTGAAACCAAACCAGGCGGCGGCATTGCGCCTTTACGGCAGTCGGCCTGGTCAAAAGCTTTTTTTGAATCATTCGTCGCTTCCCTGACGCAGAATAAACCATTTGCCCCGTCTTCGCGCATCGCCGCCAACCCTGAAGACGCCGCGCCGGCCGAGCTCCCTTCCCTGCTGGGGCCGCCCGTGGACCTCCTCATCATCACCACCGAGGACCAGGTTCCCGCCTACGAAGAGTTCCAGCATTTCAAAAAGCTCTTTGGGTTTAACGCGGTCTTAAAGACGATGACCTGGGTCAAACAGCATTATACCGGCATTGACGATGCCGAACAATTGCGCAATTTTATCGCCGACGCCGTTGAAAAATGGGGTGTCAGCCAGGTCCTGCTGGGCGGCGATGTGCCGGCCATCCCCACAAGGTTGGTCTGGTTCGCGCCGCTTATGGGCCAGTATCCCATGCATATCGCGACCGACCTTTATTTCTCGGACCTTGATAATGAAGCTGCAGGCCAGGGAACCAGCTGGAATTTTGACGGCGACGATAAATTCGGCGAAGTTGAAGATTCGATCGATTTTTATCCCGACGTTTTTGTCGGTCGGCTGCCCTCCACGTCCGGACATCAGGTCCAAAATTACTTATACAAGCTCAAGCATTACCTGTCTCCCTCCACTGGGGCCGTGAAATCGTGGACCGACAAGGCGCTCTTCATCACCTCTGATTTTTACACATCGAATGATGCTTATAATATGGCAACGCGCCTGCGCGCGCACGTGCCACCGGAGTTTCATTCCCTGATCATCAACGAGCAGCCGTTGGCCGCGGTCAAGAACGAGATCTATAAGCCGTATGGCATGATAAACCTGCTGGGCCATGGCGACATCAATCAGGCACGGATCCGCACCAACCCCCGTGAAAATATGACGACCTTTTTCTGCGACTCGCTCACCAATATTGCCTATCCGCTCATGGTCATCATTACGTGTTATTGCGGGCCGTACGAGGTCGATTGCCTGGGTGAACACTGGGTCGTCGGCGATACGATCGGCGGCGGTGTCGGGTTCATAGGTCCTTCCAGTTCCAGTTCTGCCTACGACCACGAGGCGTTCACCATAGCGCTTTTTGATTATCTCTATTCAGATACGATTGGTCATCCGCTCCTGGGCGCGGCGCAGGCATTCCAAAAGATACCGTACATCGCTTCGTCGCAATGGTACAATTGGAAAAGAGTTTTTCAATTCTCGATCAACCTGCTGGGCGATCCGGCGATCCCGGTCTGGGACACGCTTGCCTCGCGCTTCGCTTTGGTGGCGGTAGCGCCGGAAACATTGCAGGTCGGTGCCGATACCATTGCCCTGCTCGTTAACCCTGCCACGACCTTTGCCGCGGTCCTATACAAAGAAAACGAAGTATTTATCACGGACTCGGGCAGTTCCGGCTTTATCCAGATACCGGTCAAAACGATCTCCAGCGGCTACTTGAAATATTCCATTATCAAGCACGGTTACGTGACCCACATAGACTCTGTCTTCGTAAAACCCGCGGGTCCCTGGGCGGTCTATGATACCAGCCGGATCGTCGATTCCCTGCATAACGATAACGGCGTCATTAACCCCGGCGAAGACATCTTCCTGTATGTTACGCTGAAGAATACCGGTGGGGCGATCGCCCAGAACCTCTGGGCGCGCATCGCCTGTTCCGATACTTTCATAACCATGATCTCGGACAGCACCTCGTATCCCAATATATTGCCGGGCCAGACCGGAGAGAATATCATCCCTTACCATTTCCTGACCGCCTTTTCCCTGCCCGACGAACATTCGTTAGACCTGTGCATGACGATAAATTATACGAGCACTGCTGGTGCCGATACATTCCAGGTGGAATGCTCGTCCCCGCGCATCAGGCTTTTCAAACAGTCGAGCTCGTATTGCGCCGACACGATCGCGATCATGCCGACGTTAGAGAATGCCGGCAGCGCGCCGTCGGATTCATTAATCGCGCAGATATCGGCCGTCAGCGCCGATACACTGGTCATGCTCGACAGCCTGGTCATCTTCCCGCCCATGCAGCCCGGCGCCATCGTTTCCCCTTATCCGGATTCGTTCAAGGTGCTTCTCGCTTATCCCGGCGTACCCGAATATTTCATGCATCTAAAGTACCACGGTGAGCAGATCATGAATCAAAAGATCACGCTGGCAGTGCCTCCACCGCCGGATTCGGTCTGGGCATGGGGTAAAACCCACTCCATTGTCGTGGCCAACACCCCTGACCCGGCCGTATTTGGCTACCGGATCTACCGTTCCACCCAGGAGATTGGTCCATATACCTTTATCCGCAACCCGCTCAATTCAACCGCCATGTTCGAAGACTTCACGGTCCAGGACCGTACAAAATATTATTATTTTGTCACGGCGGTCGATTCTTCGATGAACGAAAGCGGCAGTTCTGAAACGACATGGATCTGGACCAACCCGCAGTTGAAACCGGGTTGGCCGACAACGGTCTATGGATACCAGTTCTCGTCGCCCAATTTTGGCAACATCGATCCGGCATACGCTGGTCTTGAGGTCGTGGCGACCGCGAAAGACGGAGGGCTGTACGCATGGCATTGCGACGGCACTCCGGTCACCGGTGACGGCAGACTGTACCAGGCCACGGGAGAGATCTGGTCGTCCCCGGCGATCGGCAATATTGACAACAGCGGCACCCTGGAGATCGTTTTTGCCGTCCGGACGTGGTCATACGGTAACCTGTATGCCGTCGACAACCAGGGAGAAATTCTGCCGGGCTGGCCCAAAGTGCTATCCTCGATCATATCGTCGCCGGTGCTGGCGGACATTGATAACGACGGCGACCTGGAGATCTTTGTCTGTACCGAAAGCGGAGAATTATATGCGTTCCATCATAATGGTCAGGGCGTTTATAACGCGAGCGGTCTGCTCCGGCAGCTGTACGGCTGGATCGGCGGCACGCCCGCGATCGCCGATATCAACAATGATAACTTCCTTGAGATCGTCGTACCCGGCGGGGAAGACTGCGATTCGCTTTTTGTTTTCACCCATGACGGCATGAATCTACCGCCCTTCCCAATACCCGTCATGCGCCGCATGGTTTACTCGCCGGTACTGGGCAATATTCTGGGCGATGACAAGCTTGAAATATGCGTGTATTCCGACTCCAGCGACTATGTGCATTTCATCGATGCTTCGGGCAGCATCCTGTGGCAAAAGCAGATCAATTACCTGGGGGACGTGGAAGCGGGTCCGATCTTTGCCGATCTTACGGGTGATGGACATCCTGAGGTGATCTGCGGCAACAGCACAACACTCCTGGCTCTGGACTCGCTGGGCAATGAGCTCCCGGGATTTCCTCCCTTTGAGGACCATGACTACAACCTGCCCATCGTCGCGGATCTGGATGGCAACGATCTCATGGATATTACCTACGGTTCGACCGAATGGAGCCTTTTTGCCAATACCAGCACTGCCGATCCCGTGCCCGGATTCCCGATCAGCATGGGCAGCTATGTCGAGTCGTCGCCGGCAGCGTATGACATCGACAATGACTCCTGTCTTGAGCTCATGTCCGGGGCTAACGGATTCAAATTTTTCGTATTCGATCTGGAGGGCATTAACTTCGAGTGGCCAAAATTCCGGTATGACCAGTACAACACCGGCGCCTACCAGTCCGGCCATCTCCAGGTGGAAACCCCCAATACCTGGCCCGATCACGATGGCGCGCAGATCTCACTCAGTGTTTTCCCCACACCGTTTTGCGGTTCATTGCGAATAACGCTGGTCTTCCCCAGTGAAGAAGGCGCCCAGCCGGCAGAACCGGTCCTTTCCATCTACGACGTAACGGGCCGCCTTGTAAAGCACTATAGCCTTTTAACTAATCATTCATTTAACCAAATAATCTGGTCTTGTACCGACGATGCTGGCCGCGAAGTACCGGCCGGGATCTATTTTATACGACTCCAAGCAGGTCTCAAGACATTGACCGAGAAAACCATTCTGCTGAAATAACAGCTGTTTTGCGCATGGCCGCTGGTCCGCAGCCTCGGCCGTCCCTCATGCATACATCCCGATCCAAGCGTACTTGACATTGTTTCAAAAAATGGATACAATACCAGATGTCGTTTAAATCTAAAGTCGCCGTAATAACCGGCGGCGCCAGCGGCATCGGTGCGGGCATTGCGCGGGCATTCGCCCGGGAACAAGCCCGCGTTGCGATCTGCGATATCGACGCCAACACCGGCGCGAAAACCGCTAGCGAGATCGGTGCTGCGGCGCGTTTCTTTGAGCTCGACATAACGAACGAAGACAACATCAACAATGCGATCAATACGATCATGAGCGACTATGGCCAGATCGACGTCCTGGTGAACAATGCCGGCATCACCAACGACCGCTTGATCCTGCGGATGACTGCGGGCGACTGGGATAAGGTGCTGAAGATCAACCTGACCGGCACTTTTCTCATGACCAAAGCCGTGTCCAAACACATGCTAAAACAGCGCAGCGGTCGTATTATCAACATCGCTTCGGTCATCGGCCTGACCGGCAACGCCGGCCAGGCGAATTACGCCGCCAGCAAAGCCGGGATCATTGGATTTACCAAATCTTGCGCTAAAGAATTCGCTCCACGGAACATCACGGTCAACGCGATCGCTCCCGGTTTCATCCAGACCAGGATGACGGATGTTTTATCTGACGATGCGAAGAATTCGTATATAAAACTGATACCGCTGGGGCGGTTTGGTACGCCGGATGACGTGGCTCAGGTCACGCTCTTCCTGGCGTCGGACGCGGCCTCGTACATTACCGGTCAGGTATTGTGCCTTGACGGCGGTATGGTAATGTAATGTCATACCTGTTTTATTTCGAAAGTAAAGCAGGAAAAAGTTAAGAAAGGATTAAGGAAAGGAGAAAAAAATGGCGCTTTTCGACGATGTACGCAACATAATCGTGGAGCAACTCCATGTTCCACCGGAAAAAGTCACGCTGGAAGCAAAATTCATCGAAGACCTCGGTGCGGATTCATTGGACACCGTGGAACTGATAATGGCGTTCGAGGAAAAATTCAGCCTGCAGATACCTGAAGAAGAAGCGCAGAAACTGGATACGGTCGGCAAGGCTGTGTCGTTTTTGGAAACCAAAACCAAATAATAATTGATTATGAAGCGCGTAGTCGTAACCGGTATCGGCGCGATCACACCCGTGGGTGATGATGTCAAGACCTCATGGGCGAACATGCTGGAAGGCAGGAGCGGCATCGATTACATTAAGTCTTTTGATACTTCAAAGCATGTCGTAAAGATCGCCGGTGAAGTCAAAAACTTCAAACCCGAGCTGAGGGTCGACCCCAAAATGGCGAGAAGACTTGACCGCTGCGTGCTGTTGAGCATGTGGGCAACCGTCGAGGCTGTCAATGACTCAAAGATCGACTTCAACAACTGCGACAAAGCGGATATCGGCGTCATCATCGGATCGGGTATCGGCGGTCTGCTGACATGGGAAGAGGAACACACAAAATTTATGAACCATGGGCCGAGCCGGGTTTCACCTTTTCTGATCCCCATGATGATACCGGATATGACCTCAGGATACATCGCCATCCACTATGGGCTGAAAGGACCTAACTACACGACTGTTTCGGCCTGCGCATCGGGCGCCCACGCGATCGGCACCGCGTTCCGGGAAATCAAGAACGGCAACGCGGTCATGGTCATCAGCGGCGGCGCGGAAGCGCCGGTCACGCCATTCGCCCTGGCTGGATTCACCAACATGCGAGCTCTTTCCCGGCGCAATGATGAACCGCAGAAAGCATCGCGGCCGTTTGACGTGAACCGCGATGGTTTTGTCATCGCCGAGGGAGCTGCGACGCTCGTGTTGGAAGAATTGGAATTCGCCCAGAAGCGCGGCGCCCGGATCTACGCCGAGATCTGCGGATTCGGCGCGACCGGCGACGGATATCACATAACGGCTCCGGCACCGGATGGCGAAGGCGCGCGCCGGGCCATGGAAAGGGCGATCAAGGAAGCCGGCATCGTCCCCGGGCAGGTCGATTACATCAATGCCCACGGCACGTCGACCGACTTGAACGATAAGTATGAAGCCAAAGCGATTAAAAACTGTTTTGGCGAACACGCTTCAAAGTTGCTCATCAATTCGACAAAATCGATGACCGGGCATACGCTGGGCGCAGCGGGAGCGATCGAAGCGATCGTTTCTATCATGTCTATGCGCGATGGACGAGTACATCCGACCGTGAACCTGGAAAACCCCGACCCCGAATGCGCCGGTTTGGACCTTGTTCCGGGCCGGGCACGCGACGCGAAGATCAACTGCACGATATCCAACTCGCTGGGTTTTGGCGGTCATAACGCCACGCTCTGCATTAAAAGTTTCCCTTAGATAGAAACGACAACTTTTTGCGCGGTCATGCGGACATATACCACCGCCGGATCAAACCCCAGGGCGGTAGTATTGTGCATGAATTAACCCCCGGATCACCATGAAATGCGTTAAGAGAAAGATCGTCGGTATTGGCGGGACCATCGGCAGCGGCAAGACAACGGCTGCCCGCTACCTGGAGCGCTGGGGTGCTTCCTGCGTATCCGCCGACCGGCTCGGCAAGCAGATCCTACCGTTGATCGCGCCTGCGCTGAAAAAAGCTTTTGGCCCCTCGGTCATGAAGGGGAACAGGATCAGCGTGCCACTTATGCGAAAGGCGGCATTTAACAGCTTGAAGAACACGCGGCTTCTCAACCGGATATCCCACCCGGCCCTGGTTTCCCGGCTCCGGACGCGCATCCGCCGTTTCAAATCCGGCATTCTGGTGATCGATGCCGCGCTTTTATTCGGCTGGAAAGATGTCTTAAGGGATCTTGATTATATGATCCTGGTCAGCGCGCCAACCCACCTGAAAGAACGCCGGTCACTGGCAAAAGGTATTGACAAAGACACGTTTTGGCATATTATTAACGTACAAAAGAAGGAACGGGATATGGCAAAGTATGCTGATTTTATCATCCGGAACACAGGTACGATCGCGGACCTGAAAAAACAGTGCCGTAAGATCTATCAGGAGATCCAACATGGTTGTTGAATGCCCGTCCTGTAAGACTAGATACAACGTCGACGAGAATAAACTTCCACCCGCGGGAGTAAAAGTCCGCTGCCACAAATGCCAGAATATCATTATCATAAAGAAACCGGCTCCGCCACCGGTCGTAGAACCGGTCGCGCCAGCACCTGTTCCTCCACCTCCAATACCAGAACCCAAGACACCAGAGGTCGTGCCGCCTTCGATCCCGGAACCGGCACCTAAACCAGAACCGCCTAAACCCGAAATAAAAGCGCCTATCATCGAAACGCCTGCACCTGCACCATCCCCTCCTGATGTCACGCCGCCGACCTTCATCCATGAACCAGTGCCCGTGGTGGTGCAACCGACTCCGGCTCCAGCAGGACAGCTAAGCGCGGAAGACAAAAAATGGCATGAACGGGCAAAACGGCTCGCCAAAGCCCTGGCATCGGATCTTGTCCTTTATAACCAGACAAAAGTGGAACAGGGATTAAGAAATGGTACGCTGGTTCAGCTGCTCGGCTCTGAGATCCGGCGGTCCTGGGAATACTACTGTCAGCAGATCCCCAAGCACATTGTGGAAAGCACCGATTACTTCAAAGAGCAGTTGAACAAGGTCGTCGGCAAAGGCAAAGAACTCTTTAAATAAGCGAAAAATCAACCGGGCTTTCGGATCCGGTTGTAGTAGACCCAGAAAAAGATCCCAACTAACCCCAAAAATACGATCACTGCGTAATGAATCGGCACGATATGAACCCCGCGCGTGTTGAACCAGCAGATGTCATAAGTGACAAAGACCAGAAATGCCTGGATCAGGGAGAAAAGCAGCACCAGGAAAGCCGGGATATGAGGATCATGGTAGTGCGAGCGGAGAATAACGAACAGGATCGTATTGAAGGCAAAGATCACCGCCGGCGGAACGATGCCCATCCAGATGAACGCCGTCTTTGGGCTCCAACCGTCAGCCACTCCCTGAAAATTGAAATGAGTCGCCAGTTTATCCGGCAGCTGGGGGTACCAGAGGATCACCATGATGATCGTAATGGCCATGATCAGGTCAGGGATGAGGAGATATGCCAGGCTTGCCGGCTTTGACGCGGCGCGCACCAGGGGCTGGGCAGGCAGTACTTTTCCTGTCATACCGCTGATCGTGCTGTGCATATATTCTCCGAACCGGTCCGCATCCTCCGGGCTGACCACATAATATCCCCGGATTGTTTCGATGAGAAATATTTTTTTCAACCTCGTCAGCTGGCAGTTTATCGTCCCGTACTCGCGCGTGGAGAATAACCCGTAGTATCCGAATAGCCCGCCGTTCCCAAACGATCGTATAGGTTTTAACTGCCTGAAGTCGGCCACCGGGCTATAACCTTTGATATCGGCTATATCGATCACGATCTTTTTTCCGGAAACCTTTTCGATCACGAGTTTCGATCCTTCAAAGCGGTACCTTCGGGGCGCCAGAAGATAACTGAAGACCACGATCGACATCATACCGGCTGCGAAAATAATGCCGATCGGGACTTTCACGATAAAAAAACCCGCCATCACGGCCAGAAATACGGTCGTAAAAGCGGATATCACCGTTGCTGCGGTGTCTAGTTTTGCGGTTTTGAATTCCATTGATCACTCCTGTTCAATGATGAGCCGGTGAGCGGCATTGTTCAATGCATCTTCCGGCGACCGCTCCAGTCTGAGTGCCTCTTCGAGCGCTTCACCAAGGTATATCCTGCCCGTGAACCACGCTTGTGTTTTCGGTTCGGTTCGGGCATAATCCAGTTGCTCTAGCACTTTCCGGTAAGCCGGATTTTCATCGAGGAATTTCTGGTATTCCGGCAGGATCGTGGCAGACCTCCGCACCGGCAGATAGTAGGTGGCGGCAGACCACCGCGCCTGATTAGCGGCCTGGAGAAAAAAGCGCACGAACTCCCATGCCAATTTTTTCTGGGCTTGTGAAATATTTCTGAAAAATCCAATGTTCGTGCCGGCGATCACGACCGCCTTGAGCTCGCCCTGTGGGAACGGCGCGACGCCCATGGTGAACGACGGCCGGTCCTTCATGAATGCCCAGGACACGACCGACGCCGGGATCGTCGCCACATTGCCGGCAAGGAATTCGTCTTGCCGCTGGAACCCCGGGTTGAGGTAAAACAAGCTGTCCCGCACAAGGCGGCAAAGATACTGCAGAACCTTGACTCCCTCCGGTGAATTGAACAACGGCCGGTGGTTTGCCACGTCATACAGCGCGCCTCCCGACTGGTAAAGCATCGTGGAAAAATACCACACATCGACCGGCCAGCTTGTCGCCCAGACTCCGGTCGAGTCAATCTTTTCGCATAAACGTCGGTAACCAACCCAGTCGCCGGGGAAATTTTGATAGCCGATCGCTTGCAGCTGGTCGGCGTTATAGTAGAATACCGGAACGCTTTTATTGAACGGCAGCGTCACGAGCATCGAATCATAGATATTGTCCTCAATGAACACCGGGTAAATATCGTTCAGCGCAAACCCGGTGTCTCCGGCAAGCAGATCCTGCGCCGGTAACAAATAGCCGGCCCGGTAGAATTGGTCGGTCCATGATTCGTACATCTGGGCGATCACGGGCGGGTCATTCGCGGCTAGCGCGCCCATGAGTTTCTGGGCCAGAGCGTCATAGGAACCCATTTGTACGGATTTTATTTCACCTTCAGGATGCGCGATATTGAAATCATTGATCATGACATCAAGCTTTTTGCCCACCGGTCCGCTCAGCACATGCCAGAAGGTCACGGTCGTCTTGTGCTCCCGGCCGCAACCGGTTGTCAGAAAAAAAACGATAATTGCGGAATTAACGATATGAACGAACCTAACGATACTAACGTTTTTAGCGATTTTAATGAACTACCACTCGGAGCCCAGGGTCAGGTAGAATTTCCAGGATGAGCGCCGGCCGTGCTCGTCGGTCCAGCTCTTAAAATTGGTCGCCCGCGCCATGTCCAGTTTGAAGATCGTATACAGGAAATAGAACCTGAGACCTCCGCCAACGCCCATGTACAAGTCTTTGAGCTTCAAGCCGTGATCCCATTCATAGATCTTGAACGAATCCGAGTACGTTCCGCCCAGGTCGGCGAACAGCGCTCCCCGGATGCTGGTGATCTCCATGGGCAGGGGGAACGCGATCTTCAGCCGATCAATGAACGGAAAACGATACTCAAAGTTAAAGAAACCGAGCTTCGTACCGTTGAACGTGTAATAATCAAATCCCCGCAGGGAACCCGCGCCGCCCATCGACCAGATATCGACCGTGTCGGCAAAGCTACCGGCCAGCACCAGGCGCGCCGCGAGCGAAGCGCGGGGCGTCAGCCGAAAGTACCGGCGGTAATCGAGCACCGCGCTCTTGATATCAAAATCGCTCAAGATGGTCGTGTATCCTTCCAATCTTACGCGCCGACCGTCATTCGGCCCGGTATCTCCCCACTTGGCATTGTCGAAGACAAGAGCCAGGCTCGGGTAGAAGAATGTATAGGACGTATCTACGTTAAGATCAGATATGTAATCCGGGAAAAAATTGATCCACCGTGTCTCCAGCACTTTATAGGCGTACAAGCCGAATTCGAGCCGGATGAAACGATCCAGCGGGTACTGGGCCATGCCGCCGCCGCCTAAGTACCGCCAGATTATAAGATCGTTGTCCTGACCAAAATAATTGAGATACTGGAATGCCGCCAGGCCGAAATCGGTTCTTTTCTTCAGGTACCAGTAGCGCAGGTAGATGTCCGAATCGGTCAGGCTGCCGTAGATGTTCGCCGCCAGGCCGATCTGGTGATTTCCCAGGATGTCGCTCAGACCGATCTCGCTCATTCCGGAGAGACCCAGTGGTGAATAGTACGACGCGCTGGCAGTAAAGTAATCAAAGGTGAAGTGCGGCCGGTAATTCCGTATCCGGTCCTGGTCGAGCTCGGTCGGTTCGTACGAGTATTCGCTTTCCAGCGTATCCTTGACCTGCGTATCGGTCATCTTGCCAAGCGGCTCCTTGACTACGCAGATGTCATATCCATAATTGTTGAAATAACTAAACGCGATCTTTTTGCTGTCCGCGCTGATCGAGGGATAGTAGATCCCGGTCAGGATATCGGTCCGTTTTGTGATCCGCTGGTCCGCGAACGAATAGAAGTACAGGTTATATGCCGAATCATAATCGGCAGTGAAGAAGATACCGGAATCAGTACCGGCATCGGTTGCCTTTGCCAGGAACGGCGACGCGACATACCCGACCCTCGGCGTTAACCGACTGAATTCCCCTTCTCCGGATAAGAACAGTGCGTACGCTCCGTACGGGTATTCTTCCGAGGAATCTGGACGGTCCGACACGAACAGGACCGAACCGTGCTCGTTCATCACCGGGTACTTATCGGCATAGATATCGTCCGTTATTTTCTCATAGCGGCCGGAAGCGATATCGACAATATAGATATCCAAATACGAATCTTTCATCCCGGAGAATACGATCTTTTCACCGTCCGGCGCAAAGGTCGGCGAGTAAATCCCGTCCAGTTTCAGAGCGAACCGCTTGAACTGGCGGCCGTTCTGGCTGTTGAGGATGTACAGGACATCCTCGCCCCGGGACTTGGCTGCGAAGGCAATGTATTTTTCATCCGGCGACCACGTCAATCCGCCCTGGTACAGGTGCAAGCCTTCGTAACCCGAAGCATATTCGGACCGTACCAGCCTCCTGAGAATTCGGCCGTCAATGCTCGATATGATGACGATCTCGGCGACGCCGGTCCGGTCGCTGATAAAGGCGATCTTATCGCCGTTGGGCGAGATCGCCGGCGAAGTATTGTAAAGCGTGTTCGTTTTCTTGTGATCATAAACGATCCGCGCGAATTCATCGAAATTCTCCTGCAGACCGATCTTCGGCCAGTATCTGAGCTGATAGAATCTGACCCAGCGCTTGTTGAAATCATCGACGGTAACGCCAAAGACGCTCACGAAAGTCGCCTCGAGGTTCTTTTTGTTCTTCAGCATGTGCACGAATTCTCCGACTTTCTGCCGGCCGTATTTTTCAGCCACATAGTAATAGAAAGCCTGGCCTTCCTTGTAGACGATATATCCGCCGTAAATGCCCAGGATATCCAGCATGACCACGTTGTTGTTCATGATCATGTCGCGCATGATGATATCGGCTTCCTCGTCCCAGCCGATCGACTCGAATTCCGCCAATCCCTCCATCGCCCACAGCGGTATCGAATAAAAGATGTCGCCGCTCACCAGCGCTTCCAGTTTCGACGGGAAAAATATCGTGAATTCAAAAACATGCACCAGTTCATGGGCGAGCACATGCCGGAAATCTTTGTAATCGCCGGAGAACGGAATAACCATCCGGTTCTTGAGGATCTCGGTGAAACCGCCGACCGATTCCTCGACCAGTTCCAGCGTAACATTGGTCTGGGAGAAATCGTTGGGCGAATTATACAGGATTACCGGGATCCGGAAATCAACCTCGGTACCCAGGTCTTCGCTGTACCGGCGGTATGCGTCCTCGAGCACATCCTCGGCAAAAGCTGCGAGGTCTTCGCCGCCGGGATAATAGTAAATATCAAAATGCTCCGTGTTAAAAATCTTGAAATCGTAGTCCCGGTACTGGACCTTGTTTTGGCCGAAGTACTGGGTGACAATTAACAAGCTAAGTAATAGGTTCATGCTATATTATATATAATTAGACGGAAGTGTCAATTAAAGGGTTTATTCCGTCTTTGCATTGACAAGGCTCTCACTTTTTGATACAATACATCATCAAGCGAGGCCCGATGAAAAGAATAAAAACCCTTAAAAAGTTGAAACAGTTTGTTTACGAGCCGGTCCGCGCGCCGCGCGGCACCAAACTCCACTGTAAAAGCTGGCAGCAGGAAGGCGCCCTGCGCATGCTCATGAACAACCTCGATCCCGATGTCGCGGAGAACCCGGAGGAACTGATCGTCTACGGCGGCAGTGGAAAGGCGGCGCGGAACTGGGAATGTTACCGAGCGATCGTTAAAACATTAAAAAATCTGGAAAACGACGAGACCCTGCTGGTCCAGTCTGGCAAACCGGTCGCGGTGTTTGAGACCTTTGAGCACGCGCCGCGCGTGATCATCGCCAATTCCCTGCTCGTGCCGGCATGGGCGAACTGGGACTATTTCCGGAAACTCGAGGTTCTGGGCCTTATCATGTACGGCCAGATGACGGCCGGCTCCTGGATCTACATCGGCACCCAGGGGATTATCCAGGGCACATATGAGACCTTCGCGGCCTGCGGCCGCAGGCATTTTGGCGGATCATTGAAAGGCAAATGGGTTTTGACCGGCGGCATGGGCGGGATGAGCGGCGCCCAGCCTCTAGCCGTGACCATGAACGACGGTGTGATCCTGGACATTGAGATCGACCCCAGGCGCATCGAACGCCGTATCAAACAGGGTTTTTGTGATACTATGACATCGGACCTCGACTCGGCGCTTAAGCTGGTAACGGACGCGGTCCGGAAAAAAATCCCGCTGTCGATCGGACTCGTCGGTAATACGGCGGACATCGAACCGGAGTTGGTCCGGAGGGATGTCATCCCGGATATTCTTACCGACCAGACCTCGGCCCACGATGAACTGAACGGTTACGTGCCAGGGGGCATGTCCTTGCGCGACGCCCTGCACCTGCGCGGCGTCAAGCCGGAAGAATATAAGAATAAAGCCCTTGGATCCATGGCCCGCCAGGTGGAGGCAATGCTGGCCATGCAGAAAAAAGGAGCGGTCACGTTCGATTACGGCAATAACATCCGCGGCCAGGCGCATAGAGCCGGCGTGAAAAATCCCTTTGTCATACCGGGGTTCGTCCCTGAATATATCCGGCCTTTGTTCTGCGAGGGCAAAGGGCCGTTCCGCTGGGCGGCGCTGTCCGGCGATCCGCGCGATATCGCGGTCCTGGACCGCAAAGTGCTCGACCTCTTCGGGCATAATCCTTCGGTCCGGCGCTGGATCGAGCTGGCGCAAAAAAAGATCCCGTTCCAGGGCCTGCCCGCCCGCATCATGTGGCTCGGTTATGGCGAGCGGGACCGCTTCGGTCTTGAGATCAACCGGCTCGTGCAAAAAGGCGTCCTGCAGGCGCCCGTGGTCGTCGGCCGGGATCACCTGGACGCCGGTTCCGTGGCATCGCCGTACCGCGAGACCGAAGGGATGAAGGACGGTTCGGATGCGATCGCAGACTGGCCCGTGCTTAACGCGCTTCTCAATACCGCCTCCGGCGCGTCATGGGTCTCGGTCCACCATGGCGGCGGCGTGGGCATCGGCTATTCGATCCACGCCGGCCAGGTGCTGGTCTGCGACGGCACTGCCAGCATGGCGCAAAGGATCCAGCGGGTATTGACCAATGACCCGGGCATAGGCGTCGCCCGGCATTACGATGCCGGCTATCCGGAGGCGATCGCCTTCGCTAAAAAGCACAAAATAAAGATCCCGATATTTTCCGCTTAGGCAAATTTTTTCTTATCTTATTTTTTATAGTGTGCCTCCTCCCCATTGATGGGGGAGGATAAAGGTGGGGGTGAATATTATAGCTTAGTGTAGTTTTTTTCACGATATTTCACCCTCCCCTTTGTCCCCTCCCATCCAGGGAGGGGGGATAATAATGAATTAGCGTTTGAAAATATTGGGAACTAAATCTTGACAGCCTTTTGTTATTTGTTATAATACCACTGGAACCATTAAATGGAAATTATTGTAGTTTCCGGCAAGAGAAATAAACTGCTGACCTTTTCGCTGCATTTCTGGATCATGGTCACAAGTGCCGTCGTGGTCGCGACCATCGTCATCGCTTTTGTCTATAACCTGCTTAACGTGACCGTCAATGAAGTCGACCACACGAGGCTGAAGCAATTGAACCAGGAAAATGACGTAGTCCGCAGGGAACTCAAGAAGCTTGAAACCGAGGTCCAGACCATGAACACCATGATCGACAGCCTGGAATCGTATGACACCAGGCTTAGGGTCTATGCTCAGCTCGAACCGGTCGATCAGAACATCCAGAAAACAGGGACCGCCGGTGTTCAGGACAGCGTCGGCGACATAAAAGACCTCAGATTATTATCGCCGTTGCTCGACAATCTCCTGATCCGCGCTGAAAAGCAGGGCGAAAGCTACAGGGCACTGCTCGAGCATGTCGGCGATAAATCGCAGCTGCGTGACCACACGCCGTCCATCGTACCGGTCCAGGGCTGGTTTGTCAGCGGCTACGGGTACCGCCTTGATCCATTCACCGGGACCATTAAAATGCACGAGGGCATTGATCTGGCCGGACCGCTCGGCTCACCGATCGTGGCGCCCGCCAGCGGTACCGTGCAATCGGTCGTCGAAAAACCGGGTTTTGGCCTGACGGTCGAGATCAATCATGGTTTTGGTTATACCACGATCTACGCCCACTGCCAGCGCGCCAATGTGACCGAAGGCAGCGTGGTCAAACGCGGGGACATTATCGCCTTCCTCGGTGATACGGGAAAATCGACCGGCCCCCATCTCCATTATGAAGTCCGTGTTTCGGGTATCCCGGTCAATCCCATCAATTACATCCTAACATCCGGTTCGATCACTGATTAGTCCGCATGACCCGTCTGGTAAAAAAGATCCAGGAGCTTAAAAAGAAGCACAACGCGGTTATCCTCGCGCACAATTACCAGCTGCCCGAAGTCCAGGATATTGCCGACCAGGTCGGCGATTCCCTTGAACTGGCCAAGGCTTCGCGGGCAGTGAAGGCCAGTACGATCGTATTTTGCGGGGTCCATTTCATGGCCGAAACCGCGAAGATCTTCAACCCGGAAAAGCTGGTGCTCATGCCGGATATCCATGCCGGTTGTCCCATGGCCAATATGATCACGCCGGAGCGCCTGCAACGAGAAAAGGACGCTCATCCCCGGGCCGCGGTTATAACGTACATCAATTCAACAGCCGAGATCAAAGCCATGGCCGATATCTGCTGCACATCCGCGAACGGCGTCAAGGTCGCGCGCTCGCTAAAGGAATCAGAGGTCCTCTTCGTGCCGGACAAGTACCTCGGTTCATATGTCGCGCGAGCGGTCCCGGAAAAAACCTTTCACCTATACAACGGTTATTGCCCGACTCACATGCTCTTTTCCAAGGACGGTATCGCCAAACTCAAAGCGAAAAACCCCGGCGCCAGGGTTGTCGTCCACCCGGAATGCCGCACTGATGTCCAGGAGATCGCGGATGCGATCTGCTCCACGTCACAGATGATTTCCTACGCCCGGGAGAGCGCTGCGAATACATTCATCATCGGTACCGAGATCGGCATGCTCCACCGTCTGCAAAAAGAGGTGCCGGGCAAGAAGTTCATTTCGGGCAATCCCTATGCCCTCTGCCCGAACATGAAGCTCACCACCCTGGAAAAGATCCTTTGGTCGCTCGAAGACTCAAGCACTGAGATAACAGTGGATGAAATAATAAGAAAGAAAGCATATAGGGTCATCGAGCGGATGGTTGCACTTTAGTATTGACAAATAATGAAATATATATATAATCATTAATAGATTTGAGATTTGTATTATGTAATACCGAGCAAGTGCAGGCAGTTCTTCCGATAAATCGTGAATGAAGGTGACGGTGATCGCTGGTATGTAATTTAATGCTGTAATCTTTGGCAAAACCGGTTATTGAAAAAAACTAAGAAATGCTCAGATTGCATAGATCAAATTATAACCAAGATAAAAGGATAGGTGCCTAATGGAGATAACCGAACTAAGAAAAAAGAAAGTCACGGAGCTTCATGATATCGCACGGGATGTGGGGCTCTCCAATTACACGGACATGAAAAAGCCGGATTTGATCCACGCCATCATCGAAGCCGAAACCAAGCGCGCCGAACTGGTACCGGTCGACGGCGTCCTGCAGATCCACGGCGACGGCTATGGTTTCCTGCGTTCGCCGAACTACAACTACCTGCAGAGCCCGGATGACATCTATCTTTCGATCTCGCAGATCCGTAAGTTCAACCTGAAGGTGGGCGACAGCATAAAAGGCCTGGCCCGGCCGCCCCGGGAAGGCGAGCGGTATTTTGCCATGATCAAGATCGAATTCATCAATGAAGTGTCGCTGCCTGAGTTCCACGAAAGGGTCCTGTTCGACAACCTTACCCCCCTCTATCCCAATGAACGGATCCATCTGGAAATGACGGAAAAGAACGACCTTTCCATGCGCATCATAGACCTGTTCACGCCCATCGGCAAGGGCCAGCGCGGGATGATCGTTTCGCCCCCGCGCGCCGGCAAGACCGTTATCCTCCAAAAAATCGCCAACTCCATCACGACCAACCATCCCGAGATCTACCTGATCGTGCTCCTGATCGATGAACGTCCCGAAGAGGTCACTGATTTCGAGCGCTCGGTCCAGGCCGAGGTCATTTCCTCGACCTTTGACGAGGTCCCGGAACGTCACGTCGAGGTGGGCGAGATTATTCTGGAACGGGCAAAACGGCTGGTCGAATCCAAGAAAGACGTGGTGATCCTGCTCGACAGCTTGACAAGGCTGGCGCGGGCGCACAACGCGATCGTGCCGCATTCCGGTAAAACGCTTTCCGGCGGGCTGGATTCAACCGCGCTGCAGAAACCGAAGAAATTCTTCGGCGCCGCCCGAAAGATCGAAGAGGGCGGCAGCCTTACGATAATCGCCACGGCCCTGATCGACACGGGCAGTCGCATGGATGAAGTGATCTTTGAAGAGTTCAAAGGCACCGGCAACCTGGAAATGGTCCTCGACCGCAGGCTGCAGGACCGCCGGATCTTCCCGGCGCTGGACCTTTACAAGTCAGGCACCAGGAAAGAAGAACTGCTGCTTTCCGAGTTCGAGATCAACCGCCTATGGGTCCTGCGCAAACTGCTTTCCGAAATGAACACCATTGAACAGATGGAATTTATCACCGAAAAAATGAAGCGGACCAAGAACAATAAAGAATTTCTGGATTCCATGAGCGAGGAGGTATTATGAAAAAGGGGATCCACCCAAAATATGTAACCTGCGTCATAACCTGCGCCTGCGGCAGCAAGGTCGAGACCCGCTCCACGGTCGAGAAGATGTCCGTGGACCTGTGCTCGAGCTGCCATCCATTCTTCACGGGAAAACAGAAGATCGTCGACTCTGCCGGCCGGGTAGAAAAATTCAGGACCAGGGTCCAGAAGAAAAGCAAGGTCGCGCCCAAGCGAAAAAAGAAAACGGAGTAGGTCGCCATGTCCGAAGCCAATAGTAACCGCCCCGCGGCCGGTCACGTGAACTTAAACGATATAAAAGATCTTCAGGCAAGGTTCACCTCATTAAAGGAGCATCTTTGACCTGAAGAAAATCCAGGTCGAGATCGCTTCACTCCAACAGAAAACAGCAAATCCAGACTTCTGGAATAACCGCCAGCAGGCGCAAAGCGTCATGGCGGAGATCGACCGGAAGCAATTCTGGATCAAAGCCGCGCAGGATATCAGCCAGAACCTGCAGCTGCTTTCGGAACTTATGGCCTTGACCGATCTTGATGAAAAAACACTCCAGGAAGCGACCGTCGAAGCGAAAACCGCGGAACGCAAGATCAAGGAGCTGGAACTCAAACTGCTCCTTGGAAAAGAAGACGATATAAAGAATTGCATAATCACGATCAATCCAGGCGCCGGTGGCACCGAGTCGTGCGATTGGGCGGAGATGCTTTTCCGGATGTACCTGCGCTGGATCCAGCAGCATAATTACGAAAACCGCATCCTCGACCTTCTGCCCGGCGATATCGCCGGCATCAAGAACGCGACGATCGAGGTGGTCGGCGATTATGCTTACGGGCTGCTCAAGGCCGAGGTCGGCGTGCACCGCCTGGTCCGGCTGTCGCCCTATGACGCAAACCAGCGCCGCCACACGTCGTTCGCTTCGGTGTTCGTTTACCCTGAGATCGAAGACGTGACATTCGACATCAGCGAGGATGACTTGAAGATCGACACTTTCCGCGCCGGCGGGCATGGCGGTCAGAACGTGAACAAGGTCTCGTCGGCGGTCCGCATCACCCACCTCCCGACCGGCATCATCGTGTCCTGCCAGAACGAACGCTCGCAGCTGCAGAACAAGAACAATGCGATGCGGGTGCTCAGGGCGCGGCTCTATGATCATTACAAAAGAAGGGAAGAAGAAAAGATGGACAAGCTCGAAGCCCAGAAGACCGACATCGCCTGGGGGCACCAGATCCGTTCTTACGTGTTCCATCCGTACAAGCTCGTCAAGGATCACCGCACCGAATATGAGACCAGCCAGGTCGATGACGTCATGGACGGGGAGATCGACGATTTCATTGACGCGTACCTGCGCAAAACGGCTCGGATTCATTAGCATAGATTGTAGCCGCAGGTCATGATCCTGCAAAGCGGGGCTTTAGCCTGCGCACCCTAAAGGGTGCGGCTACTTTGCTTTACTTTCCCGCATGAATTTCATCCTTGACTTTTTCATCATATGAATTACAATTAACAAGCAAGGAGGCTGTATGAAAACTTTGTCATTGTTTTTTGCTTTGACTCTAATTTTAGGCTTAAGTATTGGATCAAGTGAACCGGTCAACACTGGCGGTGATCCAGACATCATCACGGTCCGGGTTAAACCGGGACAGACTGTTAACGACTTTATCAACAATCCCTCATTCCAGTTGCAGTACTCCCAGACCGA
This sequence comes from bacterium, assembly GCA_036382775.1. NCBI lineage: Bacteria > bacterium. The sequence goes on from DASVHD010000010.1 coordinate 42,004, forward strand.
TGTCGACCCGGGCATCGCGCCCGAGGGCGATTACATGGGCCAGGCGTGCTTTACCCGCGACGGATCAAGGGTCCTTTTGACGAACCGTGGGACTGACAACATAACGGTCTTCAACTGGTCGACCATGGCCGTCATCACGAACATCCCCGTCGGGGACTATCCCTGGGGCATCGCGGTCACGGATTCTTACGCGGTAGTGGCCTGCGGCTTCGGCGACGAGGTTTACGTGATTAAGCTGTCTGACTACTCGATCGCCCATATCTTCACCCTGCCGGCCGGCCAGCAGCCTTGGGTCGTGCGCGTGAATCCTGCCGGCACCAGGGCGTTCGTCGCCTGTGACATCAGCAACACCTGCGAGGTATTCAACCTCCAGACCATGAACCATGACCTGACCATCAGCAATTTCCCGATCGCCCTGATGACGTATTCCTGGAACTCGGAGAACGGCCGCAACGCGTTCACGTTCACCAATTTCGAAGTCACGCCTGACGGCAATTACCTCATTTCCAGCGGCTACCAGGACAGTCTTTATTTTATCAACGCTACCACGGGCAGCGTCGATTACGTGGTCCCCAATATCCTGGATATCGCCGCGGTCGGGATCTCGCTCGACGGTTCAAAGACTATTGTATTGAGCAATTTAAATCCAGGTGTTCTGTACCAGATCGACAATACCACGCACGCGGTCACCGGCACGGTTACCCTTGCCGGATACCAGTTCATGACCTACGAGGTCGGAGTCAACGCCACCGGCACCAAAGCGTACGTCGGCGTGAGCAACAACCGCAGCGCGATCGCGCGTTTCGCGACGAGCGATTTCGTGACCTTCACCCAGACCTATACCGCGTTCTGGATCGGCACTTCGCCCAACCGCGCCTACGCGATCAGCGGCCAGTACAATTTTTCCGTAGTTGATTTTGCCGGCGAGACCGTGGTCGGTCAGTCGATCGGCAATTCCCAGAGCTGCGGCGCGGTTTCGCCCTCGGGCAACCGGGTCGTCGGGTTCGATCCGCACCGTCATGAGGGTCTTTACTTTTATGATTACACGACACCCAGCGCGCCTTCATACCGCGGCACCACGAACGCGGGTTTGAACCCGGAAGGCGACTGCCCGCATCGGGTCGCGATCACCCCCAACGGGACAAAGGCCGTCGTCGCCGAGGTGTTGTCGGACAACGCGACGATAGTCAACATGAGCACTTACAATGTCGAAGCCACCTTAAATATCGGCGACCGGCCCCAGGATGTAGCCATCACTTCGGATTCCCGCTGGGCAGTTGTGGCCAGCATAAATTCCAATCTGGCTGCGGTCATCGACCTCCAGACCAACACGGTCGTGGCCAGCGTGCCGACCGGGAGTGGATCCTCGGTCGTCTGTATCGCTCCCGACGATTCCTTCGCCTACGTCGGCAACATCGGAGCAAACACTATCTCGGTGATCAGGCTAAGCGGAGCGACAAGCACCGAGGTCGCCGAGATACCCTGCGGTGAGACCGGCATAGTCTGGGCATGCTATGGCGTGTGCAGCGGCATTAATATCGATCCTACGGGTTCATACGTCCTGGTCGCGGTCTCTTTCGACGACCAGGTAAAGGTCATCAGCACGGCGACCAACACGGTGGTGGCAACGATCACGGTCGGCGACTTTCCGATCGAGGTCGATTTTGACAGCACCGGACAGTACGCGACCGTTACCAACGCCTTCTCGGACAATTACTCGATCATATATGTCAACGGTTCGTCTTCATCTTTAGTGGGTACCTTTACGGCCAGTGATTATCCGCTCCGGCTTGATTACAACAAGACCGCGGATGAAATGGGCGTTGGACATTACGGCAGCAAGACCATCTCCAATATCGACCCTCGCACGGGCGCCCTGCACAGCACTGATTCATATACCAGTTATGGGAACCTGTACCAGGTTATATTCGACGAGAACGGGGATCCGATCGTGCTCACGGGCCCGGTCGGAAACCTGCCCGGTCATATTCACCGGGGGACCGATATAATCCAGCTGCCCGCGTCGCCTGCGTATTTTGACTACTGCCCCACGGTCCAGAAAGCAGCAATCGCCATGCCCGGACCGGATATCTTGACGGTCATTGACTGGGGCGGGACCGGAGTGGAACAGGTGGTGAATATACCGCTGTCGCAAAAATCTTTCTCACTTATGGTTGCACCGAATCCGTTCAACCAACGGACTACAATCAAATTCCAAATCCACCCTCACCCTTGCCCTCCCCCCTCGAGGGGGAGGATAAAGGAGAGGGGGATCAAATCCCAAAATTCAATGAAGATCTACGACACATCCGGAAAGCTGGTGAGATCATTTAACAATTTAACCATTCAACCATTTAACCTAGTCACTTGGGACGGTTTGGATGCCGATGGTTCTCTTGCCCAAGCCGGTATCTACTTCGTGGTCGCGCAAGCCGGCGCTCATACGGCAGTGCAAAAAATCACCCTGGTGAGGTAAGATTTAGTAATCAGTAAATAAGTTATTATGTAATTAACAAATTACACATTTACACGATAACCAGGAACTATCTTCTTGTTACTAGTATTTTCGGTATCGCCAGATTCGGCTTTTTGCCGAATTCCGGGATCTTTGGTTTTTGTTTTCTCAATAGCTTCAGGCACTCAGCGATCGCGCGCGCCATCTGCGGGTCTTTTCCCTGCACCGCGTCCTGGGGTCTTATCTCCACGACGATGTCCGGATCAGTGCCGTAATTCTCCACGCCCCAGCCCACGTCCTCGAACCAGAAAGAATATTCAGGCTGCGTCGTGAGACCACCGTCAGACAATCCATAGTATGGAGATATGCCGATCACGCCGCCCCATGTTCTTTTTCCGATCAGCGGCCCGATCTTGTAGAGCTTGAAACAATGGCTGAAAATATCGCCGTCTGAACCGGCATGTTCATCCGTAATGCCCACGACCGGTCCCATTACCGACTCGTCAGGGTACGCGAACGGCTGCTTTCTCCAGCGGGTGATGTTGTAACCAACCCTTTTTCGCCTTAACCGCTCGATCAGCAGCTCTGACACGTGCCCGCCGCGGTTAAACCGGATATCAACGATCATGGCAGGGTACTGTATCTCGGTCAGAAAGTAGCGGTGGAATTCGGCGAAACCGAACGGTCCCATATCCGGGATGTGGACGTATCCAATGCGGTTCTTGCTTATTTCGTGCACGTGCTGCCGGTTCGCCTCGATCCACTCGCGGTAACGCAGGAGCGATTCATCGGGGAGGGTCTTCACCGTGACCGACCGCTTGTTCTTCCCGGTCGGACTGGTCACGGTTAATAAAACATCGGCACCGGCGCGGTTGACCAGCAATTCCTGCGGCGATATGCGCCTGGATACACGCTGACCATTGACCGCCAGGATCAAATCATTGTTCTTGATCTTCAATCCCGGTGCGATAAGCGGGGATGCCGCGTGTTCATCCCATGAATCGCCGGGCATGAGTTTCGCAATCCGGTACGCGTCGAATTTTCGGTCATAGACCAAATCCGCGCCCAGGAAACCCTGCCGGTATTGCGGTTCAAGACGGTAATCACCGCCCCATTCATACGCGTGCGATGTTCCCAGCTCGCCCTGCATCTCCCAGATCAGATCGGAGAATTCCGACCTTGTACCGACCCGCTGCAGGAGAGGGTAATACTTGTCATACACGCCCTGCCAGTCAATCCCCGACATGGTGCTCGTCCAGAAGTGATCGCGCTGTAAGCGCCAGACATCGCGGTACATCTGCTGCCACTCGGTCCTGGGCTCGACCATCACCTTAACCCGGGACAGGTCGATCCAACCGCTCCGTGGTCCTGGTCCCTGGCGGTCCAACTTGGCATCAACTTTTTCCACCGGTTTGATGACGCGCAATGCGTTCCTGGACCGGTAGATCAGCAGACCGTTCTTATTGGTAACCTTGAAGTCAAGGATGCCACTCGTGATCACCGAGAGTTTCAGATCCTTCATGTCATAGAGCATGAGCGTGCCGTTTGGCGGCGCGTAATCGGACATCCACAGGTATTTGCTGCCTTCCACCGGGAACGACGTGAGCACGGCTTTTTCCTTTAGCCCTGAGATCTGGCCATACCTGCCTTCTGGTATAGGCAAAGGAATAACGCGGTTTGCGATGTCATCAAGATCGATCACGGTACGCGTTTTTTTCCTGGCTTTTGCTGCTTCCTTTTCCAGGTCCGGTGTTTCAAATCCGATCGGCGCTTTCTGTGTGTATTTGAACGGCGACGGCGTTTCCTTGCTCAGCACAACGAGATACGCCTTGATATTCGCCGGAAAACCCAGGGCGAACTGCATGGTGTCATAGGTTGGGTCAAAATGCCGGTTGGAAAGAAAATAAAGATACTTGCCGTCAGGATCGAAACTCGGCGAGAAATCGCGCAGGACCGGTTTTGTGATCATGTATGTCTTCCGGGTCAAAACATTGCAGATCTTGATGCATGAAGTCCGCTCCGAGTCCCAGAAACTGTAGGCGATCCACTCACCGTCCGGAGACCATGCCGGACCGGTAATCCGTTGGTACTTGCTTTTATCCAGAACAACGCGTTTTTTGGTCTGGACGTTCACCAGAATAAGCTCGTAACGCTGATTGGTCAAAGCAAGTAGGGATTTTATTGGCGACGGTTCGATCTCGATCGGCCGTCCGATATCCATTTTCGGCAGGCTTTGCGGACCAGCCGTTGCATCGGCGCCATAAATTTGCAGAGTATCATCGCCTTTTTCGTCGGTCACCACGACCATCCTTTTACCATCAGCAAGCCAGCGTCCCAGCCGGTACCGTGCGTTCTGCTTTTTCCCGTTCTGGCTGACCGGACCTTCCCAGTTGGCCATCGAAAAGACACGACCCCGGCTCGTTACGCTTACCCTTTCACCCTGCGGATGGATTGCGTAATCTTCGAGATAATGCGCGGCTTCGACAAATTTACGATTGGTCTGGACCCTTGGGCTGTTGTACGAAATCTTTAGCTTGCGTATCCTGCCGCTGGCAGGGTAAAGTATAAATATGTCACTGCCGGCGTGATAAACTATGTTCTTCCCGTCGGTCCTGGCATTGCGCGCGTAGTAATCAACATGGTTTGTATGACGCTTAATATTTTTCCCGGCCGGCAGGCATGAATAGATATTGCCGACGCCCTCGTGATCGGAAATGAAATAAATACGGTTTGAGATCCACATCGGTGACGCGAAGTTACTCTTGATCGACGTTAAAAGTTTCTTGAAATTACCTTTCCCCTGCGCATCGACCCAGAGTTCGCCGACCGTACCTCCCCGGTATCGCTTCCAGCGTGATGGGTCGCCGGTGTTCCGTCCTACCACGACGCTTTTACCCGGACCAAAGGATATCGTCCTTGCCGGACCGGCCTTGATCAGTTGCGGTATGTCCTTTTCGCGGTCAACCGAAAAAATATTGAACGATCCCGGATACCATTGCTGATAAGTGGTGGCGAACAATATCCGCTGGCTGTCCTTGGTCCAGCCGGCGATGAAATTAGTGGCACCAAGGAAGGTCAGCCTTTTGGCAACTCCGCCCTGGCTGGGCATGCAGTAAACCTCGGGATGTCCTTCTTCCCGCCCGGTGAACGCCACCCATTTTCCGTCCGGTGACAAGAACGGATGCGCGACCTCGCCCAGGTTCGAGGTCAGGCGCCGGCAGACCGGATCTTTAATGGAAACTGTCCACAGATCGTCTTCGCTGACAAAAATGACCGTATCATCGTGAATCGTGGGGAACCGGTAATATCCTTGCATTATCATTCTCCTTTTAGATTAGAATCATTTGCATAATTTCATTTAACTATTAAAATCAAATTTTAGTCACAATATCCGTGGCATATTATATTGAATATAAGGCTTTTTTCAAGACCTTTAGCTAACCGAATATTGATTAGTGGTTTCAGACATTGCTGGCAAATCATTCTATCATATGTCATTCCGTGTTTAACACGGAATCCATTTATCCTGTAGAGCATTGTTCGAGAGGTACCAGGATGTAGTTGTATACTGATGTTTCAACACTTCAACAATTGAACAATTGTTCAACAATTTAATTATCAAAGCATCCCTCGATGCACCATGCTTTCAATAGAAACAAAAACCGCTTTGAATATCGCCAATATTTATGTTACTGGCTTTTGCAGTTGCACCTTGACAATATATAAAAAGCTCTTATAATAAGATGCTGTGAAATACAGGGTTAATATAAAAAAAACTGAAGAAGGTTATGCAATATGGTGTCCAGGGTTGCCTGGCTGCTGGTCACAAGGCAAAACCGAGAAAGAAGCATTGGAAAACATAAAGGATGCGATTCACTCATATTTAGAGACCGTAAAAGAATTAAGTAAGAACAAAAAAACTCGTTATGTAGAAGTAGCAGTTTAGCAATGCCTAAACTGCCAGGCATTAACCACAAGCGTGCGGTTAAAGCATTTGAGAAAGCAGGTTTTTGGATAGCCAGAGAAGGAAAACACATTACAATGACCAATGGGGAACGAATAATTACGATCCCGAGGTCAAATCCGGTCAATGCTTTTACGATGGCCGGAATCGTAAAAGATTCAGGGTTAAGTTTTGATGAGTTTAAGAAACTTCTTTGAATTGAATAAAACCAAAAAGTCAACACAATTCGTGACTAACCCGCCGATATAATACTGCCAGTTGCCATTTTTCTGTTATTTTATCTTTATTCTCTTAGTTGTTTTATGGTTATTGGCGCTTTCATTGACAAAAACAATAAGCTGGTTATAATCTAACATGGCGCTGATGTTCAGTGTTTCCGGACTGCGGGGTATCGCCAATACCGACCTGACCCAGGAGATCGCGGTCAGCGTCACCCGGGCGTTTGCCGCCTTCATGAAAGCGCATACCATTGTCCTGGGCCGGGACACGCGGCCTTCCAGTTCCATGTTCGCCAAAGCCATAACCGAAGCGCTCAAGACCAACGGCTGCCGCGTCATTAACCTGGATATCGTCCCGACTCCGACCGTGCTGTTCATCGTGCGCCGGGTCAAAGCCGATGCCGGCATCATGATCACGGCCAGCCACAACCCGATCGATAACAACGGCATAAAGCTCATCAACTCCAGAGGCGAGTTCCTGGACGACAAAGCAGTAACCGATTTTCTGGCGTTCATCCGCCAGCCGGTCAGGCCGGCTTCCTCGTCCGTCAAGAGCCCGGTTGTCATGTACCGCGAAGCAGTTGACCGGCACATAAGCGAGATCCTTGATGTGCTGGATATGGGGAAGAAAGAAGAAAAGGACAAAAAAAGTAAAAAGGATAAAAAAGGTAAAAAAGTTAGTATAAAGACTGAAACCGTTGCGGTCCCACTACGGATCGCTGTTGATGCGGTGAGCGGCGCGGGATCGTACGCCATGCCTGCGCTCCTGGAAAGGCTCGGCTGCACCGTGCTCCGATTGAACTGCGAATTCCGCTCGGCATTTCCACGGCCTCCCGAACCCACCCCGGAAAATATCACCGGGCTGTGCGAACTTGTCAAGCAGGAGCATTGCGACCTCGGCTTCGCCGTTGACCCGGATTGCGACCGTCTGTCGATCGTTGATAACCAGGGCAACGCGATCGGCGAGGAAAACACGCTCGTCCTCGCCGCAGAGCAGGTCCTCGGCGCGGCCAGGCGCAAAACATGCCTGGTGACGAACCTGTCCACGACCAGCCGCATGGATCATATTGCCCGACAATACAGATCGCGGTTAATACGAACCATGGTCGGCGAGGCGCACGTCGTAGATGCCATTAAAAAAGCCAAAGCAATGATCGGCGGTGAGGGTAATGGCGGGGTCATTTACCCGCGGATCAACGCAACCCGCGACGCGCTGGTTGCGGCGGCCCTGGTCATAAAGCTCCTGACCAGCCGCAAGCAAAAACTCTCCGAACTGATAAGCCGATATCCGCCGCTTTACATGGTCAAGGAAAAAATCGAAACGACAGAGGAAAAATTCTTGGCCAAACAGGCGGCGATCATAAGGGCTTTCAAGGGCAAGGTCAACAAGACTGACGGCTTGAAGATCACTAAAAAAGACTCTTGGGTGCACATCCGCCCCTCCAATACTGAGCCGCTCGTTCGGATCATCGCCGAAGCCTCAGACCAGAAAACCGCAAGAGAAATAATAAAAGCCGTCAAAAGAATTCTGAAGCGGTAAAATCACGCTTCCACGTTCCTTCAGTCATTGCCCCCCCACCCTAACCCTCCCCCTCGAGGGGGGAGGAAAAAGGAGGGGGTGTATTATCACTGGATATGCTGAAAAGAGTGTGACGACCGTTAGAAAGAACCCGGTTTATTTCCAACTTGACTTGACAAGGCATGAGTTTTAAGATAGAATAACGAGGAATGGATAATATTTTTATCCTTTTAGGCACGAACGAGGGAGATCTTAAAAAGAATTTACAGACCGCGCTCAAGCATCTGCAGGAAAAGATGATCACGATCCAGAAAAAGTCCCGGATTTACATGACCAAGCCTTGGGGTAACACGGATCAGCCTGATTTTCTCAATATGGTGATCGAAGCATCATCGGAACGTTCGCCAGCCAAGCTCCTGCAATGCCTGAAATCGATCGAACGCGATATGGGCCGGCGCAAAAACGCATTTTGGGGCCCGCGGGTCATCGATCTCGATATCCTTTTCTATGGCCGCCGCGTGGTAAACCAAAAGGACCTGATCATCCCGCACAAAGAGTTTTTCCACCGGTCCTTTGCCCTGATACCAATGGCTGAGATCGCCGCTGACTTCAGGCCGCCCCGCCGGATCAAGACCATAAAGGAATACGCCCGGGAACTTGGTGATGAGGGAGTTAAGGTTTATCGCAATTGAAGGCGTGATCGGCGCCGGGAAAACATCCCTGGCAAAGATCCTCGCCGACAAGTTCCATACCGGGCTTTTGCTCGAGGAATTTGACAACAACCCCTTCCTGGTAAAATTCTATTCCGATCCGTCGCACTACGCTTTTCACACCCAGATCTACTTCCTCATGTCCCGGTACCGCCAGCAGCGCAAGATCGCCCAGATGGACCTTTTCAGTTCCCGGGTCATCAGCGACTACCTGTTCGCCAAGGACCGGATATTCGCCGAGGTCAATCTCTCCGAAGAGGAATTTTTTCTGTATGACAAGATCTACGCGATGCTGGTCAAAGAGATCCCGCGGCCGGATCTGGTCATTTACCTCCAGGCGTCGTCCGATATCCTGTACAAGCGGATCAAGCAGCGCAACCGGGCATTTGAGCGGGAGCTGGAATATGAATACGTCGAGCGGCTGGCCGATACGTACAACACTTTTTTCTTCCATTACAATTCATCGCCGCTCTTGATCATCAATATCAGCGGTTTTGATTTCATTGGCAACTCCCGCGATGTCGACGTGCTGGTCAATGAGATCACGCAATTGAAAGAACCCCGCCGCATCATTTCCCGGGCATGATCACCGTTGAAACTATCAGGGCCATGAAAAAGCAGCGGTCAAAGATCGTCTGCCTGACCGCTTACGACTACCCGACCGCCCGGATCCTCGATGAATCCGGCATCGATATCGTCCTTGTTGGTGATTCGGCGGCGAACGTCTTTGCCGGTGAAAAAACGACCCTGCCGATCACGATGGAGGAAATGCTGTATCACACTAAGGTCGTGTCCCATGCTGTGCACAATGCCCTGGTCATCGCGGACATGCCGTTCCTTTCATTCCAGGTATCGGAAAGCGAAGCTATCTACAACGCCGGGAGGTTCCTGAAAGTGGGCGCAAGCGGGGTCAAACTCGAGGGCACGGTCATTGCCAGCACAGTAAAAAAGCTCGTTGACATCGGTATCCCGGTCATGGGTCACATCGGGCTGGTCCCGCAATCGATCCATAAATTCGGCGGGTATAAACTGCAGGGCTCGACCAGGCCCGAAGCATCGAAGCTCTTGCGAGAAGCCAGGCTCCTTGCATACCTGGGCTGTTTTTCAATTGTTCTTGAAAAGATCCCGGCCACCCTGGCGCGCAGGATCACCGGCAGTGTAAACATCCCCACGATCGGGATCGGGGCTGGTGTTCACTGCGACGGCCAGATCCTCGTGCTCCAGGACATGCTTGGGCTCTTTGAAGACTTCACGCCGAAGTTCGTAAAAAAATACGCCAATCTGGGACCGCAGATACGTCGGGCTGTTGCCGCGTACCGTCAGGATGTGAAGAACGGCAAATATCCGGACAAAAAACATTCTTTCTAAAGGAGCCATTATGAAATTGAAAAGACCTTCGGCACCAGCCTATTCCAGGAAGCACGCGCTTGCGGGTTTGGACGCCAAACTCCCCATGCTCGATGTCCTTCCCAGCCAATTCAGTGATTATGCGATAACGATAACCATTCCTGAATATTCATCGGTCTGCCCGCGCACCGGTCTCCCCGACACGGGCAAGGTCACGATCGAATATGAGCCCGATCGATATTTTGTCGAGCTTAAGTCCCTGAAATTGTACATTCTGGCGTACCGTAACCTTGGAATTTTCTATGAAAACGCGGTCAACCGCATTTTCCACGATTTTGTTAAAGCCGTGAAACCGCGCCGGGCACGAGTCCTCGGCGAATTCAATCCCCGGGGCGGGATCGCCACGACGGTCGAAAAGCAATTCCGACGCCAGAAACGTTAAACCGCCGTAATTACGGCGGTTTAACCGCTTTTTTATACAGATCACGCAACCCTTTACGACCTCAACACCTTGACATATCGTAAAATATGGATATAATACCTTATGGATTCAGCGACCAAGAAGATGTATGTCGAGGCGCTCGAGCTGTATGATAAGGGTAAGGTAAAGGAAGCCCTCGAAGGTTTAAAGAAAGTTGCCAGTCAATATGCCAGTTACCCGGACGTTCATAACGCGCTGGGACTCGCCTATTCGCACCTGGGTAATAACCAGACGGCCATTGCGAGTTTTCAAAAAGCCATCGAGCTGAATCCGAACTACATAGAAGCGTACGTTAACCTCGCCATCGTTTATAATGACCAGTGCCAGTTCGATGCCGCGATCAAATCATTCGAGCGCGCGGCCAGCCTGGAGACAAAGGATAAGGGCTTTTCGCCGCAGATCAAAGCGAAGCTAGCCAATACCTATGTCCAGCTCGGGGACACTTATTACGAGCTCCAGGAATTCCAGAAAGCGCGCGAAGAGTATGAACGCGCAGCGAAGATCAGTCCTGCTTTTCTCGATATTAAACTAAAGCTTGCCAAGACCTACACTCAGCTGGATGATTTCAAGAAAGCGGAATCGATCCTGCATGAGATCCTGGACCGGAATCGTAAGTACCTTGACGCACGAACGTTGCTGGGTTTGTGTTTCTACCAGCGGCAAAAATATTTAGACGCGCAGAAAGAGTGGGAAGAGGTCGTGAGGGTCGATCCTACGAATATCAAGGCAAAATCGTATCTAAACATGCTAAAGGAGAAAAGAAAATGACGAAGATCAAAAAACTGAAGAAAAGCGAACTGAAGATCTTTGAAAAACTGCTCATCAAAGAACGGGAAGGCATCCTGAAGGGCCTGGCGTACGATAGCGAGCAGATCGCCCGGACCCAGGTGGAAGCCTCCGGAGACCTTTCCGCATACGCCAACCACATGGCCGATCAGGGCACGGAAACGGAAAAACGGGAGATCTCGTCGCAGATACTGTCCCAGCGTCGGGAAACGCTCTTTGAGATCGACCTGGCGCTCAGGAAGATCGCTGAAGGCAAATACGGTTTTTGCGAAAAATGCGGCAAGCCCGTGGAGAAACGGCGTCTCAAGTTCTTGCCCCGCGCCCGGACCTGCATCAAGTGTACAAAATAGCCCGCCGTCAATTTGACAGTTTCATTTTCACAACATAAACCATCATCCGGCATGAATACCGGGGTCATTAAGAAAAACATCCTGCTCCTAGTTTGTAGTATCGCCGTGGCGGTCGTCCTTGACCAGGTCACCAAGATCCTGGTCACCAACGCGCTGACGCCGTTCGAGCCGCCCCGGGAGATCTTCGGCTCATTGTTACGGTTCAAACTGGCGTACAATCCCTACGGCGTGTTCAGCCTGTCCTACGGGCATGGCATCCTATACTATATTCTCACCATCGCCGGCGTGATCCTTTTCACTTATATCGGATTATCCCAGACCGAGCGGCTGAAAGTCGCGATCTTTGGCCTTATCATCGGCGGCGCGCTCGGCAATCTGCTGGATCGTTTACGGCTCGGCCACGTGATCGACTATATAGATATGGGTCTTGGCAATTATCGATGGTTCACATACAATGTAGCTGACGCCTTCATAACGATCGGCGCCATTATATTGATCGTCCAGGAACTGCTGTTTAAAAAGAAAGATCAGTCCGACCCAACACCGCTGTAATCCCCGTACAAGCTGCTATATATGATCTGTCGTGCCATAATAAGCTTCACGTAATTCTGCGTTTCACTGTACGGTATCAGCTCTATGAACTCGTCAAGTTCGGCATTGGGGTCCTGGGCAAGCCATTTCTTGACCTTGACCGGCCCCGCATTATACGCGGCCAGTGCCAGCGGCACGGAATTGAAATCGCTGGTCACCAGTCCGTAGTAATAACTTCCGAACCGGATCGAAGTTTCCGGATCGTAAAGGGAATATTGATCGATACCGAAATCGCGGGCGATCAGCCGGCCCGTGGAGGGGATTATCTGCATGAGCCCGCGGGCATCCGCCGTGGAAGTGGCGCGGGGGTCGAACAGGCTCTCCTGCCAGATCAGTGCCAGGGTCAGGATCGGGTCGGTCTTCTGTTCCATGATACTGAAGGCGTAACGCACCGGATAGATCATGTTCATGAATTCCCTGGGAAAATTCCTGATACCGCGCAATTCGGCGAGCGCCTTAATTTTCAGACCAAAGTTAACGGACAGCCGGTCGGCGCCGCAAAGACGGCACAAGCCCATGAGATAACACAGGTCCTGCGCTGACATGTCCTCGATCATTTCCAGTTCAGCCGCCACCGCCTCAACATCATTGAGGGCGAAATATCTGATCGCCCGGCTGACATGCAAAGAATCCTCGTGATCAAAGGTCACGGTCGAATCCCCCCATTGCTGGACCCATTGGCTCAACGACAATGAATCAAAGACCACGGTCTTTCCGATTTTAAACAGGGAGTAGTAAGATAACGGGTACCGTCTGAACAGCAGCGCTTTCAGGCTGTCAGTGGGCTGGTTTAAACGATCCTTCGCGCGGATCTGCCAGTAGAGAAAACCGGGTTCGGTACTGTCATCCAGCACCGAGACGACCTGGTCCAGCCTGCCCAGACGGTATAGTTGCATGGCGGCCCGGAAACGCGTTCCCTTTTCCTTGACCTGCAGGAACACCTGAACCGCGGACAGCGTGTCGCCGATATCTTCAAGCAGGAATGCCTTGCGTTTCAGCGCCCTGGTCGCGTACCGGCTGTTCTTGTGAAGGCTGCATAACGAATCATATATGCCGATCGCCCGCGCGTAATCCATCTGGTCTTCACAGATCCTTCCCCGGTAGTAGAGCGCTTCGGTCCAGCCGCTGTTCCTGAAATTGGCGAGCGCGCGCTCGAACTGGTTCCGGTTATATGCGATCATGCCCAGCAGGTAATAGATCTCGCTGTCGCGCGAAGCCTTCTGGAACTGCTTTATGGCATCATCATATTTTTTCTGATAATAATAGACCTTGCCACACGCCCCGTGCTCTGCGGCGGTCAATGGTTTTACCAGCGACAACGCATAGTAAGCGCCGCTGGACCGCGGATATTTTTTTATCAGTCGCCAGGCGGTTTCCTTGATCTCGGTCCGTCGGTTCTGCTTTTCATACACCTTGAGCATGACATGGTCCCGCAGCGATGCGTCCTTCAGCTTACCGAGATCCTTTTTTACCGCCGCGATATCCGATGCCGCCAGCAGCATGTCAAAGAGCAGGCTCTGGTACCGGTCGGAAAGGTAATTATCCACCGAATCTATGCTGCCAAGCACACTCAGTGCGCTGTCGAATTTGTTTAAGGCATAATAGGTTTTTGCCAGGTACATGACCCGGTAGTTCGCCGGTTCGACATTTCTTTTCAAGTATTCGATCGCGCTGTCATAATCGGCCCGGTTGTAATGCGCGATCCCCTTCAACAGGTTATCATCGGCCAGGGATAGTACCTTGTCCCACCGCTGGGCGTTCAGGGCCACCCGCAGCATCAAATCCACGGGTAGGACAGCGGACCACGCCGTGCTATCAAGCAGGCGCTCGGCTTTTCCGTACTCACGCTGGTCAATGTACATCTGGAGCAGGACCTGCGCATGCTCCGGCGAATACGATGTCGCGGGGGCGGTCATGTTTTTCAAAATAACATATGCATAAAGCGGATTATCGCGGTATGTCCGCTGAGCTTCTCTGACATAATCAGGCTCGGGTATGGCTTTTACCTCGGGCCGCGGACAGGATATGATGAGGATAAAAAAGATTATTGATTTACGCATGCCTGATGATTCTATCCAGAAAATGATTCGGGTCAAGACCGCCGGTGTGTATTTCGAATCAAATAACTTGAAATTTATTTTAAAAACACTACTTTTTCGACCTTACAGTATGCATCAGCTTCGAGTTTTATAAAATATATTCCGTTTGCTAATTCTCCTGTTTTCAAAGGAACTTCATTCATGCCGGTATGTGCTTTGTTTGCAAATAACTTGTTTACCAATCGGCCCGTAACATCATACAACTTAATGATCACCTGACGTTCATCCGGCGAATTGAATCTGATCTTGATCATTCCTTTTACCGGATTGGGATAAATCCTATCCATAGAAAACGGCCGGCTGATCATGATCTCGCTGCCCTGTGGTCCACCGCCACCGACTATTTGCTCATAAATTTCAAATCCGCTTAAAACCGCGAGTGAACCGCTAAGCTTTTTAACTTTGATGGTTATTTCATTATCTGCCAAGCACGAATCCGGGATCCAGGTTTCCTGAATCACCTGCTCACAAGGATTGACCCAGCGGTTATGATGCAGAATATCGTCAATGCTGAAATCGAGCTTGATCTTGTCCGGTTCCTGGTGATAATAGGTCCACTTGATCTTGTATTTCTTGTGGGGCGAATGCAAGGTCAAATGATAGATTAATTCCGTAGAATCGTAGTCTATGGTTTTGAAGTCTTCACTGCCGTAAGCTAAGAAACCATCACGCTGTACCAGTACCGGCACCGGTGTTTCCGTCCCCAGATCAAAGGAATATACAGGAATCTCTTCGGTCAAGGGAAGGTTGAGATAATAGATGTAGCCCAGACTGTCCAGTTGGCTGTATTCGGTCCAGATCAGATCCAGGGATGGCGTTTGATTCTGTTTTTTTGGGTTGAACAGTATCTGTGGATAATTGATCAGATCCGTAGAATAGTTGATTTCAACCGGGTCAATTAACCCGCTGGCTGGGATCGCGCCGTAATAGAGATGCGATAAATACCCATCTTGCTTGGTCCAGGCAAGATAGGAACCGCTGGCAATCGGATTTTCGCAGGCCGCAATGGTTATGGGTTGACTTAAGTTTTCGGTATTGGTCCAGCCAAAGCGGTACCGGATGGAATCTTTGGCGGTCCATAACAGTTGCACCTGATCGCCATTAACGGCAAGCGACGGAAAATCAACATTATTGCTTGTATTTATGTCGAACAATTGCCGATTGATCATGGAATCTGTAATGGTATAATATCTCATGGCCGTACTGTCGCCTTCCCATAAAATATGGGTAATGCCGGCCAAGTCATTCGTGATCGAAGGTGATATCAATAACGGCACCAAGGAATCACGGTAGGTCAGGGTATCCACGGGATTGGGCGTCTTAATGATCGTGTCAATGATCTGGTAGGCAAAGGCATCGGGATTAGTCAACGCGAATGTCCCATAGATCAATGCCGGGCCTTCCACAACTACAATATGGGGATAGGGCTCGCCCGGCGTAGGATTGATGGTCGGTCCATGATAGGATTTGAAGGTTACATAGGCCATAGTGTCTTTGACCGCCAATGAGGGCGCGCCCACGCCCCAGAGATAGGTGCCGTAGGTATGAAACAGCAATTTCGTAGGTTTGGACCAGGAAACGCCGTTGTAAGAACGCATTCTCAAGTATTCCACATAATACGGCATACCTTCGAATTCCTGGTAGCCATGATAACACCAGATGCAGTAGAGTTTGCCGTCAGCGCCCATAGCAAGTGCTGGATATTTGCCTTCACCTAAAAATCCAGGTTCTGACCAAACCGTATCTTGTAAGACCGTATAATAAATATTATCTCCATTGGTAAACACTAAATGCAGAATGCCATTATTGTCTTTTAACATGCGGTGCGCATTATTGTAGGCCGTGGCTTCAGGAATCTCTGATTCAGTAATCTGGGTGATATTTTGATTGGCTGATGGCAGATTGATGATTTTGCGTACCAGATAATAACTGGTCCCTACTTTTTCGGTCCATAGGGCAAATAGCTTCGGTCGTGTTATACCACCCGTAACAAAACCTTGAGGGTACGAGGACACATTACTTAAAGTAGACGAAAGATTCCCTAGGGCTTGCCATGTGTTCGCACTAAGGCGACGTGCACAATAGATATCGTCGAGATATTTCCACATCACAAGATCCTTGGAAGCAAGATAAGTGTAACCTTCAATACCCTCTGGCGAACAGTCGATATTTGCGGTAACAATTTCCGGATTTTGTGGAATATAAGCTGTCCCGGAACGTATAAAAGATAAATACACAAGTCCAAAATTTTGACCATCATCGCCTTCAAATGTGATCCGTGCTTTATCATTGCCTGCCCAAAGCGCAGGCGTGCCGAACGCCGTACAGTTTGGTATGGACAGAGACTGCCAGGAACTCGATTGGCCAATTGTACGGTAATACAGTTTTAATGGCCCAGAATAATTTGCTGGTATATAGTCATACCCGATCACAAAAAGCCGATCATCTGATGGATTATTGATATCTCCCCGGTCGATACCAATGCTTGGAAATTGTGCTGAATTATTGCTACCGGGCACCGATGAAAAATTTGACGCAGCCGGGTTGCTCAAAACAAAGCTGACCATTTGCATATTACTGGCATCATTTTTATTTTTGAACAAAATATAACCACTGTCAGATGGAAAACCAGCAGTTATGGCAAACGATGGCGGACTGAGACTGTCTTCGATCGGATACCACCCAGAGATTTCATTCATTTTATGAGCATAGATATCGCATGTGTGCCATTGATTGCTCAGCCAATAAGAACAAAAATAACCGCGAAACCAACCAGCAGTTCCTTTTTCACCCGACCAATAGATCGATCCCCAGACTACATAAGGCGTGCCGGTACTGGTAACGGCAATAGCCGGATTGCAGTGACATCCATTCGCATTATATCCTGGAATTGGCAAAGGTTCTGATATGAAACTATTGCCGCCATCTGTCGAACGCAGGCAACATAGTTCACGTTCTCCCCAATCACCGATGATACAAGCCGTATACACATTATTCCCATACCTAATTGTCTTCGCCCCATTATTAAATGCACTCATCTTAGAGTATGATGATCGAGCAATGGTGCCACAAACAATAACTACCTCATTTGACCAGTTGGAAAAATGTTGATATCCAGTATCATAACAGCGTACTTTATATGTGTATTCATGCCCAAATTGCACATCAGTATCAATATACTGGGTTAAATTTGATTGTGGTATATCTTTCCAGCTATTATTCCATGCTCCGTTATCTACTTTTCGGGCGATAATAAAACCTGCTTCTCTACCTGAAAAATCTTGCCAGGTCAATTTGATTGAAACCATGTTAGGTGATATTGCATTTAGAAAATTTGGACTTTTTATTGCAATAATATTTATTTGTTTTAGATTTGGTTTATAATTATGTTTTGTAACAGTTAAGTCTGCTGAGCCTTCAT
Source organism: bacterium (assembly GCA_036382775.1). NCBI lineage: Bacteria > bacterium. The sequence continues at coordinate 59,945 of DASVHD010000010.1, forward strand.
ACAATCCACTGGGAATAGGTCCCAAGTAAATTTTACCATCGTTTCCGCTATAACCTGTAATATGAATACCTGCAGACCCAGTGTTTTCGTTCCAAATACATCCAAATGCATCGCTTAATGGGTTATATTGTGCGTCGTGTACATAAACTGGATAAATTTGACCCCATTCAGCATTACCTGGCCAATCAAGAGATAATGTTTGGGGAATATCTGTCCATGCATATAATGTAGGATCTCCGAGTAAAGTCAGTCCATAAATACAATATCTGTATAATGTATCTCTAGTATCATGCAGAGCATAGGCAAGCGGAACATAGAGATATTTTGCTAATGAAAGTGCATTCCCTAATCTATAGTTATTAATCCGATGAAATAACCAATAGTCCAAATTTTCTGATGGTCCCATCGTTGGTGGAGTACACCATCCACTTTTGGAATTCACTACACACGCTACAAAACCACCATTGTTGTTATTAATTAAATGTTCTGCAATACAATCTTCGTTTTCATATAAGTAATTGAATTCACCAACATTGCAGGCAATGGATACTAGTATTCCGTTTTTAGGATAATTTATCAAAGCATCAGCGGTTATAGTAGTGAATAAATTAGACCCACTTTGATATACAAATGCAGAATAACATCCATGGGAGGCAATATGCACAAGTCCAAAACCTACATTTAAAGAGTCTTTAAGTATTTCCTCATTTAAATTTCCACTTGTTTGATAAAGCTTTGATTTTTGCCAATTATCCGGAAATAAATATGCTATATAATTGTTAATTATATCACCGTAATACGCCGGATCGGTAAAAAGCCTAATAGCAGGTAATAGAATTTTCGTCAAATAAACAGCAGGTGGATTTTTTTCATACGTGTTCCACTTATTATAATATGCAAGAAGCTCTGTGATATTTTCCACAGGAATCCTGCCAATGTGAATGTCAGCATAAAGGTCAACATCATCCTCAGCTTCTCCAAAAACGGAATTGTTATTACCATCCCAATTTCCTTCAAGTGCACTAAAATACAAATCACTGCAAATATCACTACTGCGCCACTCAACTAAACGGTAAGGCAAAATATCGATGTCTCCGATAAGCAATACATATTGTATTCCATAATTATCAAAATAATATTTTATAAAATTGCGCATCTTTTCTGCATCATCTCTACCGGAGAGTGAGGAAAAATCCGATGGTGTTTTAACAATAGTACCTAAACCTGTTTTTGTTTTCCAATTCACGAGTTCTTGAATATAGCTCGCGTTTGCTAGTGTCTGCGATGTTATAATTAATAAATCATATGATTCATTCCTTTCTGATATGATCGGTGGATGATTATTTTCTACGTCTTGAGGATTGATGACTATACTTTTTACTTCTTCTGCGAAAGCTGCATATTGTTTTGCAGTTAAGGTTATCTCATTATCATAATCATCAATCCATTCTATTTCCAGTTTAACATGTGTATAAATCTTCACTGTCCTTGATGCAGGCAAATATTGAAGGGGAAAAATCAGAATCCCGCCTATTCGAAATCCATCTTTTGTGCCTGTTCGCGAGATTTCTGTCATCTTTCCTGGATAATAAGTATTCAGAGCATATAATGAATCATTAGGCTGAACAAAAACAATGCTGTCGGTGTCTGAGACACATCTTGGGTATTGAATAGGATACAAATAATACTTCCCTGATAAAATAACGCTATCTAGAGGTATACATTCAGCGCGCGTGATTGTTGCATTTAGTGGTACTATTATGTTGAAAAAGACTTTTGGAATCATTGGAAAACCAACTTTTTCTGCATAAAAATCGTGCTCATCCGCATCAATAATATCATAGCCATCTAACTGTCTAAAATTGAAAGTATCTAGTGGAAAAGCAATATTTTTACACCATGTTCCGGCTCTCAAAAATGCCATAGAAAGAAACAGCAATAATAAGCATTGTTTGCTCGTATTCATTATCCCTCCTTAGAAAAAACAACCGATCCCAAGTTGAAAAATATGGCTATCTAAATTCACATTATCAGCCAATGGTCTTACTGCCACACTCAATAATGAAGTGGATTGTTTCATCCCGATAGAAAAATGTTTTGTTATCCAAATACGTTCGATAACATGAAGGTCAACACCCCATCCAGAGCTTGAATATACATCTGTTGGAGAATGATTAAAACTATATTCACCAAAACTATACATAACATCAATCCCCGGTTTAAATGAAAATATCCAAACTGGGATATCGTAACCTGTGCCAAGCGATACATTTTTTAGTTCTAAGAATTGCGGGCAGGTTGTCGGACCCCCCAAGCTACCTATGGTGGATATTCGGGATAACGATATAGTTACCGGTACATGCTCAATAGGGTAAATTTCAATTTCGACCTCAGGAAGCATTGTTTTATTATCTGTCAGGTTCCACGGATCAATTGATGACGGATCCTCTAAATGAAGAGGACCATATCTCATGCTAATTCCTATGAGACCCTTTGATTGACTGCTAGCAGACTCAACATTTGCCTTCTGTCCATAGCTTAGTACGGCAATGAATAACGAACAAGAAAAAATCAATTTACGCATTTCATCTCCTCAATCATATTATGATTATACATTTATTGACTTCATGGTCTTTAATCTGTCATATTTCTTTTTATTAGACATAATCTAATATCATATTATATTATTACATAGCTGTTTGTCAAGAGATGACTTAAACCTCGATTCAAACCATAATTTTAAGAATTTTTTTGCAGAGCTAAAGCTCTGTCATACTGCGCGATAAATAAATATTTAGTTATAAAGTAATTGTGCAATCAATATATATTACTAAATACTAGATAAAATAATTACAAAATTACTACATCTCATTTCCTACTTATTAAGTTATTAAGTTTGAATAACTACTTCCTACTTATTATCTTATGAGCTTATCGGTTTTTTCAGGAAACTATCAGCTCCTGCTCGTTGAAAAAGAACCGTATCTCCCGCTCCGGATTTTCATCGGGCGCCGACGCGTGCACAACATTCTCGCCGGTCGAAGTGCCGTAAAGATGCCGGATCGTGCCCGGCGCGGCTTTCTTCGGATCCGTGGCGCCGACCACCTCGCGCAGCTTCTTAGGTCCTTCAGGATGCTGCAGGCAGCATACCACGATCGGTCCGGACGAAATGAAATCGCACAACCAGTCGTAGAAATCCTTGTCTTTGTGGATCTCGTAGAACCTGCCGCCCTGTTCCCTGGTAAGCTGGATCAACTTCATGCCCACGATCTTGAATCCGGCGTCGATTATATGTTTCAGGATCGCGCCGATAAGGTTTCTTTTAACGGCGTCGGGTTTGATTATCAGTAGTGTTTTGTCCATAGCCAAGTATACAAAAAAAGGAATTTTTGTCAACCGACTCAAAATTCACCCCCTCCTTTTTCCTCCCCCCTCGAGGGGGAGGGTAAGGGTGGGGGGAGGGGGTAGCCATTACAACATTCAGAAAATCATTTGACAATCTTTTTTTTCTGAATATAATGGAACGGTGAACATGCGGATGACATTCATATCGTGGATGACGATGACCGTTATGCTAATCATGGCCAACTGTTCCTCTGACCAGCTCGTTACCGAGATCGTCGACGGCGATACGTTCCGCCTGGGATCCGGCGAGAGCATTCGGCTCTTGGGCATAAACGCGCCGGAAATGAGCGACCCGGGCGGCGATATTGCGAAAGACTTTCTCACGATCATGCTCCATGATAAGAGTGTACGGCTGGTCCGCGATATCAGCGACAAAGATGATTATAAAAGGCTGCTCCGGCATGTTTACATCAACCGCACGAACATCAATGCCGAAATGATCAGGCTGGGATATGCCGAAGCCAGGTTCTACCCGCCCGATACCATCCATGCAGTCGAATTCAAGGAATTGGAAAAGATCGCCATCCGCAACCGCCGCGGCCTGTGGATATTCCCGGTGTTCCAGCTGCCCGATACGAGCGGGATCGCCGTGAAAACCGAACCTGGTTTCGATCAGGCTGATGTTATTTCACACACCCAGGCATCGCGCTATTATGGAAAGCGCATGACCGTTGAGGGGACCATCGTCATATCCAACAACACGGGCAAGGTCTGCTTTCTGAATTTTGACCAGGACTGGAGGAATCATTTTACCGCGGTCATATTTGCCAGTGATTTTGCCCTATTCCCTCCCCATCCCGAGGATCACTATCTGAACCGCATGGTCCAGGTGACCGGCTTGATCAAGGAATACAAGGGAAAACCAGAGATCATCGTAAAGAGCCCAAGTCAGATCAAGATCGTCCGCTGATCCCAGCATCGATCCCGATATTCACGACCGCGTAAAACAACTACTGCAGGATAACTTGTGGTACTTTTTTCTCCGGATGGTTGACCACCACACACCTGATATTGTATACCTTCTGGATCACATCCTCGGTTATGATCTCGCGCGGAGTTCCCTCTTTGTAGATACGCCCTTCGTGCATCAAGACCAGCCGGTCACAATACTGGCTGGCGATGTTGAGGTCATGGTTGACGATAATGACGGATATGCCTCCCGCGTTCAAAGCGCGCAATAACTCCATGATGCTATGTTGATGATAGAGATCCAGGTGGCTGGTCGGCTCGTCGAGCAGCAGTATTTTCGCACTTTGCGCCAGGGCGCGGGCGATGACAGCCCGTTGCCTTTCGCCGGAAGACAGGGTTTGGATCAGGCGCTGTTTGAGCTCTTCCAACTCTGCCGATGCAACAGCTTGCAGAATGGCTTCCTGATCACCGGCGCCTAGCGGCTGGAACGGACCCAGGTATGGGTACCGCCCCATGGCCACCACATCCAAAACCCTGAAGTTAAGACCGAAATGGGTTTCCGGCGCGACGAATCCCAGGTACCGCGCCCGCTGGCGGGGCATGAGGCCGCGCATATCAAGACCGAAGATCGATAGTTCTCCCCGGTAGCCGGGAAGGATGCCGGCTATGATCCTCAGCAAGGTGGACTTACCTGCGCCGTTCGGCCCAATGACACCAAGGAATTCACCCGGCATCATCGATAACGATACCTCACGCACCGCATCCTGCGTCCTGTATGAATAGCTGAGATGCTGTGCGCTGACTGGCTGCGCCGTTGGTTCCACCAGATTCATTTCCACGCCCGGTACAGGTATATGAAAAATGGCACGCCGACCAATGACGTGACGACGCCCACCGGCAGTTCATAAACGGAAATGGTCCGTGAAAGTGTATCGGCAAACAGCAGAAACGTGGCTCCGAGCAGGAAAGAAGCGGGCAGGTTACGCAGGTGTCGTGGTCCGAAGATCATGCGCGCCATGTGCGGGACGATCAAGCCAACAAACCCGATCGCGCCGACGACCGAAACGACCATCCCGATCAAGAGCGAGGTCGCAAAAAACACCCGCGTGGAAAAACGTTGGATATCGATCCCAAGGCTGACCGCGGTTTCCAATCCCTGGGACATGATATCGAGCTCGCGGTAGTATCGATAAAGGTAAGCGAGCAGTCCGGCGGCCAGGATAACGATAATGGTGATCATGATCCGGTTCTGCCCGTTCACGACGGTCCCCAGGTATCCCATGAGCAGGTAAAGCACCTCGTACAACTCGCGCTTTCCCAGCACCAGGATGATCATTACCAGCGATGAACAAAGAAAGCTCATGATGACGCCGGCCAGGATCAGGCGGTCCCTGAGTAATCCACCCTCGACCCGGGCTAGCGAGTACGCGCCGAAACTCACCCCCAGCGCGCCCAGAAAAGCGAACACGGGGCTCGTCACGCTCGCGATCATCATGCCGGCCGCGGTACCCAGGGCCGCGCCGGATGCCGCGCCCAGCGTGTATGGTTCGACCAGCGGATTGCCGAACAAGCCCTGCATGACCGCGCCGCAGAATGCCAGGATCCCGCCGGCGAAAATACCCAGGCCAACCCTGATAATGCGCAAGTAGAGAATGTCTGGCGTCAGTTGGACCGGTCCGATGAGAATGCCGGCAGCGACGGCCAGTGCAAAAATACAGGCAACGGGGATTATCTTATTCAATTATCTTCCTTAGTTCTTCAAAACCAAGGACCAGACGCGGTCCGGGTCTCAGCAGGATATCGGGATCAAGACCGGTAGAGATCGTTCCGTTGGCGACCGCTGCCACCTTTGACCAACCAAGCCGGTTGTCGATCTTTTCGGGATGCAGCACGATCACGATATCAGGATCGCGGCGGACGATCTCTTCCTGGGAAATCACCGGATAATCCTTGTCGATATCCGAAAAGATATTGGTGCCGCCGGCCAGCGTTATCATCTCGTTTAAAAAAGACCGCTTGCCCACGGTCACCAGCGGCCGCGGCGACAGCTCAACATACACTTTTTTCCTGCTGATCCCAGGGTTCTTCGGCCTGATCACAGCGCGCATGGCGGCATCGAGCGATTCGGCTTGGGCTTTTTTACCAACCAATACACCCAGCGATTCTATTTCCCGGTATATGTCATCGAGAGATGACGGGCTGGATACGAATATCGAGATGCCCATGTCTTCCAGCGATCGCTTTATGCGGTTTTGTTCCGGGAGGTTTACTATGACCAGGGACGGCTTCAACGCAACGATCCGCTCCAGCGATGGGTTGGAAAAATCGCCGACCTTATACTTTGTCAGGGTTTGTGCCGGATAATCACAATAGGTTGTAACGCCGACCAGCTGGTCGCCGGCGCCAAGCGCGAAAACGATCTCGGTCATGGCGGGCGAAAGCGATACGATCCTGTAACCGGACTGGATAGCGGGATTTGTGCAGGATATTAGAACAAAAAGCGCAAGGGAAAAAGCAACCGCGGGTGGTTCTTTCACGAAACCTAGAAGAACAGACAGCTCTTTTTCACCCGGCTTTCGATTTCGTCTTTTGTTTCGTCGATCTTTTTATCGACCTTGCCCCTCAACTCGTCCATGAGCTTGCCGCGGTCGATGAAGTCTTTGAATTGGGACTGGAATTTTTCGATCTCCCGGACTGGCAGTTTTTCGACCAAAGGCGCCAGTTGTCCCTTTTGCAGCTTGGTCGTAAAATTCTGGTCGAGGAGCACTTCCTTGGCGCCTGCAATCAGGCTTTTGACTTTTATTTTTCCCTCAAAAACGCTGAACTGGCTCGAGCCATTTTTGTCGACCATAGTCTTGAAGGTCGTGCCTCGGATAAAGGCATGGGCGGCATCGGTCTTGACCTCGAATTCGTCGCCTTTGTTCAGCTTGGTCACTTTGCTTACCATCTCGCCGAAGGAAGTGAAGATCGAACTGAAAATGCCCTTCTTAGTCTCCTCTTTGCGTTCGATCTTTATGCTGGAATTCGGTTCCAGCCGGATCAGCGAATAGTTCGATAACTGGATCTCGCAGACCGATTCATCGCCGGTCGTGATCACATCGTTGGTGTAAAGCTGGGTGTTCAGCACGATCGAGTATTTTTTTAAATTCCTCTCGAGCACTGCCGAGCCGACCAGGTAAGAAACCTTGGCCGGCACTTCTGCACTCACCAGGAATAAAGTAACGATACCGACAATGAAATTCATTATTTCCTCCCGGGAAGTTCTTTTCCCCGATATTTTTCCCAGAGCGAGACATAATGCTTGCGGCTCACTCCGTCAGCTGATCTTCCCTCATGCTGCACAGAATCTTCAAACCGCGAAAATACCTTTTCCTCTGATCGTTCCTGCGCCAGGATCAGCGGCAAGCCGATCACCAGCATGTACAGTACCAAAAAATAGGAGCCATAACCGAGGCTGATGGAAACCATAAGCATCATCGCACTGAAATAGAAGCTCACGAAATTCCCGGTCGTTATTTCCTCGGTACGCACCGACCGCTCGCGGATCACGATCGAATACAAAAGCAGGATGATACCCAGTATCGGAAAGATCGGATATGCTTTCATCCGGTACGCGGGCCAGGCAACGACCGTAATCACACCGACGACGAACGCCGCGTAGAACGCCAGCGCGAACGCTGCGCGCAGCGGGAAATTGTACATATCGGACGGCAGGAGCCCCGATTGAAAAAACAACCGCTTCAGGTAATACTCGCGCGCCAGCCAAATGATCAGCAGCATTGTATAGACATATGGCACGATCCAATCTTTGAACGGGCTCAGGCAGTTATAGAAAAACAGACCTGTGTACAATGTTATGAAAATGATCCAGACAAGTCTTTTCCAATTAATATTCTTCATTCTTTATTTCTGTTCTCCGAAAACGATGTCGAATGCCATCATTCCGGTCTCAGCCGGGCAGACAACGACATTGTTCTTCTTTATTTCACCCCAGACAGAATACTGCTGTTTCCGCACCATCAGCTCCAGTTCGGCTTTTTTCATCTCGGACGCGCTGAATTTCATCTCGCAGGCCACCATGTTCAGGACATCGCCCAGCCGGTACGCGCTCCCGGCGGTGACATTTCGGAAGGTCGAGGCTGGATACAATACGACATTGGCGCCAAAATATGAACAAAGCCCCTGCAGCAAGTACTCCTTGAGGCCGGTCGGGCCGGTCGTTATCACCCTGTTCAAGGTCTCGCTCAACAGGTTTTGAATGCCGCGGATCCTCGCGCCAGCACCCGAATCACTGACCACTTTCAGCGGTTTCATCATGGTGTCGGATAAATTCCGCCCTTCGATCTTGAAATCGACCAGCCCCGGGGGCAGTTTAAGGAAAGCGTTATCAACGATCCAAACCACGTCGCTGCGCTCTCTAACCAGGGCCAGCATCGTTTCGTCGCTGATCGACAATGAATCCTTGCCCTTGCTGATAATGGCAAACCGTATGCCTTTGAAATTCGTTATGCCGTAACCCATTAATCTTTTGACCGGGAAAAACCTAAAACCATAGACTGGACGGTCCATTATTATATAATCAACAGGAAGACCGCTCAGCGCTTCAAAAAAGTTAGTACGTTCCAGGATGACATCCAGAAACGGCCATTTGAAATCAAGATAACCGATTGTGATCTTATTGCTGTCCGCGGCCGCCGAAAGCGCCGGTTTCTCCTTGAATAGATCATCGTAGATCGCGCCTACATAAGCGACTTCAATGATCTTGGCGGTCGGTCCGATTCTTTTGGGACAATTCAGGAACAATGGCAGCAACAGGAAAAACGCAAAAAAATAAGGATTTAACTTCGCGTGCATATTCAATTATAGTGAAGGATTTACCGATGTCAATATCAACAAGGATAAGGTTTTACTGCATCAGGATCAAAGTTTATTCAGTCGGTTCTCCCGGCGGAATATCCTCATCACTCGCGGGCGACTCCAGGAACTCTTTTATAAAATCCTCAGCCGCCTCCTCCTGCCCTTCTTCAACGAGCACCTCGCCCCAGCCGCCTTTCATTACCTTTGCCAGACCGTCAAGCCAGGCGGTCTCGAACCTCTGGATCTCGGCGTCGATGCCCTGTCCTTTAAGCATTTCCCGGATCGTAATCGCGGTGAACTCATCGGGCGCCATATATACCCTTTTTTTCATTCGGCTTCCCCTTACTGACCGGTGATCATTGAACGATCCGGATGTTCATTTTCCGGGAATTTCCTCTTCGATCCATTTTTTTATTTCGGATTTGGCCGGGATCTTGCCCGAACATTTAACCTTGTCGTTGATCACCAGACCCGGGGTAGATAGGATCTTGTATTCCATGATCTTGGTCAGGTCTTTGACTTTTTGCAGGTCAGCAGCGATGTTAAGCTCGGTCAGAACCTCCACGGTCCGCTTATGGACTTCCTCGCACCGCGGGCAGCCCGGACCCAGTATCTTGATCTCCATTAAGACCTCCTTTTTTCACTTAAACGCCAGGAAATATATCCCGACGAATATGATCAGCACGGCAGCAGCCTTGCGCAGGTAAAAGTTAGCTTTTTGTAAGTGCCTTGATTCCAGCAGGTTCTTTGCCAGACCGACCGATGTACCGGCCACCACGATCAGCGTGCAGTGACCTAGGCCATACGTGAACAACAGACCCAATCCGTAGACCACGCTGCCTTTGGCCGCGATCAAGACCAGAATGACGGCAAGGATCGGGACCGCGCACGGCGTGGAGACGATACCGAAGAGCATACCCATTAACAATGCACCCACCAACCCCCCAGCCTTGAAATTCTTCGGGGTCACGGCGGGCAAAGGTATTTTAAAGATCTCCAGCAGATAGATCCCCATCAGAAAGCAGACCGCGGCCACGACGTACCGCCAGAAAGATCCGACGTCACCGAGCAGCCGGCCGGTCGTCGCGGCAATGATCCCCAGAATGCTGAAACTCACGGACAGGCCTATGACGAAAAAGAACGAAAACACCAATGCTTTCTTTACGCCGGTTAGCTCCCTGGTGCCACCCACAAAACCGATCATCAAAGGGATCATCGCCAGCACGCAGGGATTGGACGCGGTCATCAAACCGCCGACAAAAACGAGCAGGAACGCCAGCCACGGATTCGTGTTGATCACGCGCTCGGCGTTCTGCATTAACGCATTCATGGTTTATTTATTCAACAGTTCGTCCAACTTTGTCTTGACCGCCTTTTCTTCCATCTCGCCCACATTGCGGTGCATTTCCTTGCCGCCGCGGTCAATGAATACCAGGGTCGGGATCAGCATAATCTGGTATTGTTTGGTCAATTCCTTCTGTGTGTTGACATTCACCAGGATGATCCTTACCCGGTCGCTGTATTCCTCGTCGATCTTCGCGAGCCTTGCTTTCATGATCTTGCAGATCTTGCATTGTGCCCCGGTAAAATCAGCCAGGACCGGCTTGTTAAATTCAAGGATCAGTGTTTCAAGTAATGGCACGGCACCGGCATAGGTTTCCGCCGCTCCCCCGACGTCCTTTTTTTCCATATCCGTCTTGGCCTGCGCCAACATCCCGGCCGCGGCTTTCATGGCGCTATCGATCTCAATACCCTGGTGCCAGGGATCGCGGCCGTAAATATCAGCGAACGCTTCCCAATTTCTGTCTATTCGTTCGATGATGGACTCGGCATCACCGGATCCCATAGCCGCGCCCTTCTCAATGATGTCCCCGATATCCGCGGTTATCGCGTCGAGCGTTGAAGTCGCGGTCGTGCCGGTGGCGGCATTTTCCTCGGCCGCGCATAAAAAAGAAGCCGGCAATGCCAGAAATGAGCACAATACGCTGAACAAAACGCCATGAATCCTGAACATTAAAACCTCCCCATTTCATTAAAAATCAATGCTGGCCGCCTGCAGGACCTCTTTAGACTCCTGGCTTTGCACGAAGACCGCGATGCCGATATCCTCGGGGTTCACGGCATGGAAAGGTGGCACTGTCCCGCCGATCGTGTCCGGCACCAAGAAATCCCTGGCTATGACTTTCGTTTCACCTTCGCTGATCGGCAGGTTCTCCGGCGTCAGCAGATCGACCATGACATAATGATAAAGCGTTTCCGGAGGCGACGGCGGCATATAGCGGATCGGTCCGATCTCATACAACGCGAACTGGACCTGCAGGTCAACAGGGATGATCGTGTCGACGGCGGTGATCTCGACGGACACATTGCCGGCGCGAGTGCTGCTTGCATAACTGCCGGTAAGCGTCATATGAAGCGGGCTTGTGGTCTTAAGGAGCGAATCGAGCACCGGCTCGTAGCTGCCGCAGCCCGCAAGGAATGTCGTGCCGTTGAAAAACATGAAAGCGCCGATCACGAACGTGTCGGCATAATACAGCCGCCGCGATTCGCTGCCGGGGCAGGAAAAGGGATCCCAACTGTCGAAGGTTGGATCCGCAGATGCATGGCAGGCAATGGATATGAATCGAGACCCATAGAGACTTTTAAGACGGCGTGCCTCGTATCTGTCATCATCCGCGCAGTGACATGCAGTATTAAGCAGTTCACCGACGACGTTCCGCAGGCTTTGCTCAATCATCGTGTTGACCGTTGTAACCTCGCCGGCAGCGACGGCGATCAGGGTCTCCTGCGGGATATAGCTGCTCAGTCCGAACCTTAGTTGGATATCGCCCGGCTGCAGGTCGGTTATTTCATAGTACCCGGAGTCGTTCGTTAACGCCTGCGCATCGGACGGCGTCGCGAGCACCGAGACCCCGGCCAGCCGGCTGCCCGCGAGATCGCTGACAAACCCTCTGATCATGCCGGTCGTCATTTCTTCTTCCTTCTGGCATCCAAAATAAACCGCGGCGGCAAGCGCCAGCATGAGCACCGGTGCAGCAAAGTTCTTCTTCATAGCGTTCCTTTCCTTAAAATCTAAGTGTGACTAGGAGACTGGGCGTGTGCGCTATGTAATCGGTCCCGCCCGCGCCGTCATCGTTCCTGGCATACTGGTACTTTAGGATCAATTTGCTCTGCATGGTAAATTCGTAGATGACCGCGATCGACCCGATCTGCGTCCTTATCTCAAGCTTCTCGTCGTTGAGCGTCGTCGCAATGTCATCGACACGGCCTGTTTGCCGGTATTCGTAACAAAACTCGGTCTTGAAGTTTTCTGACAGCGAAACGTTGATGCTTCCATTCGCGACCAGAAAATCGGACAGGGAGCGATGCCACTCGGTGATCGTTTCGTGCCATGTCGGTTTGATCTCTTTTAGTCTCTTCACGTAGATCGAGGCAGCGCATTTTTTTCCAAACAGCCCGATCGTGCGGTGAGTGAGCGAAATCCTTGCGCCCTGCCGGTTCTTCGCGTATGAAACCGCCCGGTAAAGCGGCGAAAAATAGGGATCCATCTGCAGGTAAAGGGCCTGGGCATCTATTTGATCTCCGCGTTTGAACTGAAGTCCGCTGATGATCCCGTAACCTTGCCTTACCGCGTCGGCGCTGTTCAGCAGGTTATCATCGCGCCGGCTCAAGGCACACTCGCCGACTGCCGCGCATCCGCCAAAACACGGAACGCGCAGATCAATACTGCCGACGTCGCTTTGCAGAGGATCAATGATGGAAATATCGACCGACTCAAGATCATCCTGCGCCCTGAGAACCGTGCCGCCTAATGATACCGGCGAAAACAGCGGCAGGTTAAGGACCAGTCTTCCCCGCGTACCATACGTATACTGAGCATAGTGTCCACCTTCCAACGCCAATTGGGTGCGCGCGAAAATGGCTTTGACGTCCCCGATATCCCCGCCGGCTTCGATCTTCAGACCTTCCAGCCGGTAATTTTCCTGGGGCTCTTCCAGGCTCTCTCCGCCGATCCCGCCCACTGAGATCTGACAAGCACAGCCTGATGCCGCCAGCGGGTTGTCATTGGTATCCCACCTCATGAGGGTCAGCGGCGTGAAACTCGTTTCGTAGCTGCCGAAATTCGCCAGGAACGGGCCGCGGTCCAGTTTGACCGACCACCAGCCGGCAAGCAGGTCAGTGGAAATAAAATCCGGCGGCGGCAGTATGTCATTGACATTCTCGTTCGAGATCCGGACGCCAGCCTCCAGTACCAGATAATCTACGATCGGATAGGACATGAAAAGGTCTATCCTTTGTCTGAAGCTTATGCCCTTCTTCAATATTTCTCCGTAGGAACCGGTAATTTCCGATGAATCGGTCTGGACATAACGTAACCTTAACTTTCCTTCGCCGCCAAACGTCAATCCATCGCTGCCATAAAGTGAGGACAGGCACGTCATAACGATACCCACGATACTAACGAAAATAACGCTCTTAACGCTCATGTGTCATTCCGTCTTGAGAAGCTCGCTCAGCAATTCATTATTCTGTTGCATTTGTCCAGCCAGTAGTTCGTTTATTAAGTCCAGGATCTTGAAGATCCGGCGGTCGGATACTTCATACCATACTTCCATGCCTTTTTTCTGTGAACGGACGATCCCGGCGTTCTTCAGGATCGACAAGTGGTGCGATACGTTCGATTGCTCGGCACCGACATGGGGAATTATCCTGCAGACGCAGCATGGTCCGCCGCGAAGTTTCTCAAGGATCTTTATTCTCAGCGGATGAGCCAGGGCATTAGCGATTTCGGCCTGCAAGTCGCGTCGATGTTTCATGGTATTATTATATGATTATATTTAAATATTCTCATATGTCAATAATTCCGATCGCCT